>JBGTNZ010000269.1:0-5075 GCA_041742805.1 Aestuariivirga sp. | reverse complement strand
CAGGCGCAGATGGACCGCTGGTCCATCGTCACCGCGCTCAACTATCTGCCTCACGCGCAGGAAACCGGCATCGTGCTGGCCAAGAACAAGAGCTACAACACTGACAAGGGCCGCAAGACCATCGCCAACATGGTGCGTGTCGCCGATCTCACGCGGAACGCTTTCATGCAGGGCGATCTTTCGACCGTGATGAGCCCCCGCACCGTGATCATCTGGGCTCAGAATGCCGAGATCTTCGGCGACCTGGGCTTTGCATTCCGGGTCACCTTCCTCAACAAGTGCGATGAACTGGAGCGCCCGGTGGTGGCCGAATTCTATCAGCGCTGCTTCGGCGAGGAGCTGCCGGAATCCGCCGCCCACGTGGCGATTGCCTGACGAGGCTGCCGGTGGCCGAAAAAGATTCACCTGCCGGCGAATTCAAGCGCGTTCTCACCGTGGCTATGAAAACCATTGCCGGTGAGCCGGAAATGACGGTGGCTTTCGGCGCCGAGCAGCCATCCCTTGCCGGCACAAAAGCCAAGTTGCCGCAAATCGGCACGGATTTCACGGCGCGCGAAATCGCCGTCACCCGCGGCGTCTCGGACAGTTTTGCCCTCCGCGTCTCCAATCATTCCGATCAAGTCCATGCCCGCTACCGGCCCGAAGGCAAGAATGCCCGCGCCGTGTTCGAAGCCTGCGAACAGGCCCGCGTCGAGGCGCTCGGCGCCAATGCCATGCCGGGCATGGCGTCGAATCTCTCCGCCATGCTGGATGACCGCTACCGCAAGAAGGATGTGGCGCGTTATATGGACCGCAAAGATGCGCCTTTGGAAGACGCGGTGGCACTGGTCGTCCGCGAAAGGCTCACCGGTGCACCGCCTCCCGAAGCCGCCAAACCCATGCTCGAACTCTGGCGTTCCTGGATCGAGGACAAGGCGCAAGCGCAACTCGCCCACCTGACCGACAGTATCCACGACCAGGCGAATTTCTCGCGCTTGTCGCGCGACATCATCGCTGCCCTCGACATGGCCGACGAGCTTGGCGACGATCCCGACCAGTCCGATGAGAATAACGAGCAGGAGGCCGAGCCTGATTCCGGCGAGCGCAGCGAAACCCCGGAAGGCGATGAGCAGGAGAGCCAGCAATCCGCCATGGAGGAACTTCAGGACGCCGAGGGCGAGACCGAGGCCGCCGAGATGGATGCCCGGCAAATGGATGCGGACGACCAGCCCGACGACATGGAAGGCGAGGAGCAAGACGATGGCGAGGAACCGTGGCGGCCGCAGCTTCCGTTCTCGTCACTCTCGAACGAAGATTTCTACAAGGTCTACACCAATCAGTTCGATGAGGAGATTTCCGCCGAGGACTTATGCGATGCCGAGGAGCTGACCAGGCTTCGCAACTATCTCGACAAGCAGCTCTCAAGCTTGCAGGGCGTCGTCGCCCGTCTGGCCAACCGCCTGCAGCGCCGTCTTATGGCGCAACAGAACCGCTCCTGGGATTTCGATCTCGAGGAAGGCGTGCTCGACGCAGCCCGCCTCACTCGCATCATCACCGATCCCATGCATCCGCTTTCGTTCAAGGTGGAACAGGACACTTTGTTCCGCGACACGGTCGTCTCGTTGCTTCTTGATAACTCGGGCTCCATGCGCGGCCGTCCCATCACCGTCGCGGCGACCTGCGCCGACATTCTCGCCCGCACGCTGGAACGCTGCGGGGTGAAGGTCGAAATCCTCGGCTTCACCACCCGGGCGTGGAAAGGCGGTCAGGCGCGTGAGAAGTGGCTCTCCGCGAACAAGCCCGGCAGTCCCGGGCGCCTCAACGATATCCGCCACATCATCTACAAATCCGCCGACATGCCCTGGCGCCGCGCCAGGCGTAATCTCGGCCTGATGATGCGCGAGGGGTTGCTTAAGGAAAACATTGATGGCGAGGCCTTGATCTGGGCCCACAATCGATTGCTCGCGCGCCAGGAACAGCGCCGGATCCTCATGGTGATCTCCGATGGCGCCCCCGTCGACGACTCGACGTTATCGGTCAACTCCGGAAACTATCTCGAAAAGCATTTACGCCAGATCATCGGCGATATTGAGAACCGCTCCCCCATCGAACTGATCGCCATCGGCATCGGCCATGATGTGACGCGGTACTACAAGCGCGCCGTCACGATCGTCGACGCGGAGGAACTTGGCGGCGCCATGACCGAAAAACTGGCCGAACTTTTCGAGGATGACGCGCGCTCGAAAACCCAGGCGCCAAAACGGCGCATCAGAGCGTGAGGCTTAAACTCGCGTTGATGGCGCTTGGGGCCGTTGTCGCTGCGGCGAAGGCCGATCCCGTTGCCATATCCGCAAGCCCGCTCACCAGCTTCGGAAGCCTCAGCGGCACAAGCCTTCACTGGCGGGGCGGCCTCGTGCTTTCGAGCATCGACAAAACATTCGGCGGCCTCTCCGGCCTTGCCCTGTCGGAAGACTGCACCGGCCTGCTCGCCGTGAGTGACGCGGGCCGCTGGTTCCGCGCTACGCTCCACTACGAAGAGAAAACTCTTGTCAATATTTCAAATGCCGAGCTCGCTCCAATGCTGGATAGCGTGGGAGAACCTCCGAAGAGTAAAAGGCGCGGCGATGCCGAGGCGGTGGCCAGTCTGGGGGAGAGCCGTTACCTTGTGGGTTTTGAAAGCCGCACCCGTATCGGCATCTATGATATCGGCAAAGCTGGTTTGAAAGCCCGTTTCCAGCCGCTCAAATCACCGAAGGCCATTGCCGGCGGCCCCTCCAACGGCGAAGTGGAATCGGTAGGGCAGTTTAAAAATGGCCCGTGGCAAGGCGCCTACCTGGTTATTTCCGAACACAACCTTGACGGCGATGGCAACATCCGCGGTTGGCTGTGGCAGGGGTCGAACACAGTCCCTTTCGCCGTCAAACGCCTCGAGGACTACCGCATCACCGACGCCGCGATCCTGCCCGGCGGCGACGTCATCATCCTGGAGAGAAGCTTTGGCACTTCGCTTCTGCCCGGCATGGCGCTTCGCCGTATCCCAGCTTCAGCCATTGAGAAAGATGGAACCGCGGAACCGGAGCTTCTTTTTGCTGGCCGGGCACTATTTTACGCCATCGACAACATGGAAGGCGTGGCACTTTGCGAACGCGACGGCGAGACGCGGCTGACAATCGTTTCCGACGATAATTTCAACCCGCGACAACGCACCCTGCTGCTGCAATTCGCCTATAAGCCTTAACAATCCCTTCTCCTCTGGGAGAGGAGATCTAGGACTCATACTTCTCCAAAAATTCTTCCGTGCTCAATGCCTGCATGTCCGCGATCGCCTTGGCGAGCCGGTCATGCTTCCAATCCCACCAGCCAAGCATTATGATCCGCTCACTGATCTCCGGTTCGAACCGCCATCTGAGAAAACCGGCGGGAACGCCGGCAACAATGGCGTAGGGCGCCACATCCTTGGTCACGACAGCACCCGCCGCGACCACCGCGCCATGGCCGATCTTCACGCCCGGCATGATGATGCCACCCTGCCCAATCCACACGTCATTGCCGAGGCCGACGAGCGCGGACCTGCGGCGCTCGCGAAAAGCCTTGTCGAGTTTAGCGCCCAGGAAATATTCGTTGGCCCGGTAAGTGATCTTATGCTGGCTCACGCGGTCAATCGGATGCTCAAGCGCGTTGATGCAGGCGTTGGCCGCGATGGCACAGAACTTGCCGATGTTCACGTAGATCACCTGGGCATGGCGTTCTATGTAGGAATAATCGCCAAGTTCTGAATGCCAGAACTGCACCCGTTCCTTCACTTCCGTGAAGCGCCCGAGCTTTGCATCGCGAACGTTGGCGGAGCCATGAACTTGCGGCGCGCCATCGCGCGTGGCCAGAGAAGAATAGCGGCGGGGTTCGACCGGCTCGATCAGGCGGCCTTCTGGGTTTCCAGCTTTTTCGCGATGGAGCGCTTAAGCTTCAGCGCCTTGTCCGAGAGCTCGTCGTTGTCGGCCTTGAGCAGGAAGGCATCGAGGCCGCCGCGGTGTTCCACAGTTTTCAGCGCAATGGCGCTGATGCGGAAACGGTAGGTGAGGCCCATGGCGTCGCTGATCAGGCTGACATTGCACAAATTGGGCATGAAACGCCGCCTCGTCTTGTTGTTGGCATGGCTGACGTTGTTGCCTGCCAGCGCATCTTTTCCCGTTAATTCGCAACGGCGAGCCATTGTATGCTCCATCAGAAATCGTGAAGGCTGGCAGCCTATTGGCTCCAGCCCGGTCGCGGGTTCTATAGAAGTGCTGAGGCAGCAGGTCAAGCTGGACCCCCAATTCCCCGAACAGGATAATTTCCCAATCTAGCACGGCTGGTTAATGAATTGTCCCGCGCCAAGCTGCGGGGCTCGTTTTACGGAAGAGATTTTGTGGAGCGCCAGGCCAGGAAATCCAGATGTGGTGCGAACAAACAGTGAAAATCGACTTTCTGCGATTCGGGCATGGTCCGTTCCGTAAGGGGAACACTTCCTTAACGCGCTCGAACCATTGCAGCGCGGTCGCTTCACTGGTCCTCAACCATAAACGGCGAACAGAACCTGAATCGACGCGGAGTCAGCGATTCGGGCGGCATTCGTTCTGCTTTGAATCCAGCGGGTTCGGCCCATCCAATTCTGCTTGACCTTGGGGTGCGCCACCCCCAATTTTGCGGAAAGTCAGCGCCCCCATGCCACCCGTCCGAAACGTCACCGCCGTGTTGGGACCTACCAACACCGGCAAAACCCATCTCGCGGTGGAGCGCATGCTGGCCCATGGCGGCGGCATGATCGGCCTGCCGCTCCGGCTCCTGGCTCGGGAAATTTACGACCGCGTCCGCCTGCGCGCCGGCGATGCCGCGGTGGCGCTCATCACCGGCGAGGAAAAGATCATCCCCGCCAATCCCCGCTATTGGGTGTCGACGGTCGAGGCGATGCCCGCAAATATCGATGTGCCCTTCCTGGCAATTGACGAGGTGCAGCTCTGTGCTGATTTCGAGCGGGGCCATATTTTCACCGACCGCGTGCTCCACCGGCGGGGCCGCGATGAGACCATGTTGCTGGGCGCCGCCACCATGCGGCCCAT
>JBGTNZ010000268.1:0-3541 GCA_041742805.1 Aestuariivirga sp. | reverse complement strand
TCAACACCTATGCCGCGCATAACGGCCTGAGGATCGACTACGGCAAGGAACTGGGCATTGACCCCAAGATGATGCGCGCCGCCGCCGACCGCGTGCAGGAGGCGCTTGACGGCGCGCCGAGCGGCGTTCCCATGCATGAGACGCTATTGGTCGTGGTCGGCCGCGGCGCTTCCGATCCCGATGCCAACTCCAATGTTTCAAAGGTGACGCGGCTGCTCTGGGAAGGCTTCGGTTTCGCCTGGGCGGAGACAGCCTATTCCGGCGTCACGTTCCCGCTCGTCGATCCGGCACTCGAACACGCGGCGCGGCTGGGCTACCGCCGCATCATCGTGTTCCCCTATTTCCTGTTCACCGGCATTTTGGTGCAGCGGATTTACGACGCAACCGATGAAGTAGCCAAACGCCATCTGGGAATTGAGTTCATCAAGGCGGGTTATCTCAACGACCACCCCCAGGTGATCGCTACCTTCGAGGAGCGGCTTAATCAGATCCTCACCGGCAACACCGCAATGAACTGCCAGATGTGCAAGTACCGGAGTCAGGTGCTGGGCTTCGAGGCGGAGGTGGGGGCGGCTCAGGAAAGCCACCACCACCATGTCGAAGGTAAGGGCAGCATCTTAAATCTTGATGCGGCGATCACCGCGACGGCCAAGGGCCATTCGCACGGGCCTCATCACCATCACCATGATCACACCCACGCACCCTACCCACACGCCGATCATCCGCTTGGCCCCCGAAGCATGCGGAAAACGTAATGGATTATCTCCGCGATCCGAAGGCGATCTATGCCCGATCTTTTGCGATCATCCGGGAAGAGACGGATTTTTCCGGGTTGCCGAATGATAGCGTGGCGGTCGTGACGCGGATCATCCATGCCTGCGGGATGCCGGAGATTGCGCGCGACCTTCGTATTTCGGAGGATTTCTGCGCGGCTGCCAAACAGGCACTCGAAGATGGCCGGCCCATCCTCGTCGATGTGGAGATGGTGCGCCACGGCATCATCGATAAGACGCTCAACGTCATCTGCACACTGAATGATGCACGGACTAACGGTACAACCCGCTCGGCTGCCGCTGTCGAATTATGGCGGCCCCATCTCGACGGCGCATTGGTAGTGATCGGCAATGCGCCAACCGCACTTTTCGCTTTGCTGGACCTGATTGACAAAGGAGCCCCCCGCCCCGCCGCCATTGTGGGGCTACCTGTGGGATTTGTGGGTGCTTCGGAGTCGAAAGACGAGCTGCATCGCCATCCGCGCGCTATTCCCTATGCCACATTGCTTGGCCGCAAGGGTGGCTCGGCCATGGCCGCCGCCGCCGTCAATGCGTTGACGCAGGATGCGGCATGACCCAATGGCTCACCATCAGCGGCATGGGGGAAGATGGCGATGCGGGGCTTTCCGCCTTTGCCCGCCTGAAGCTGGCAGAAGCCGAGGTGATCGTGGGCTCATCGCGGTTGCTGGCCCTTCTTGCCCCCTCAAGCGCCGAGCGCCAGGAATGGCTGCAGCCGTTCTCCGCCGTCGCTGAACGCATCAAGCCGCTAAAAGGCAGGCCCACCGTGATCCTCGCCACGGGCGATCCCATGAATTACGGCGTGGCCCGCAAGATCATGGAGTTCATCCCCTTTGCCGAGATGGAAATCCTGCCCCATCTCTCGGCGTTCTCGCTGGCCGCGGCGCGGCTTGGCTGGTCCCTTCCCGATTGCGATACGCTGACGCTGCATGGCCGCGATGCAGCCAACATCGAATCCTTCATCCAACCCGGCGCCACCCTTATCGTTTTAACCGCCGATGCCACCACGATACCTGAAGTCGCGCGCCGCCTCAGCGCCCGCGGGTTCGGTGAAAGCGCCGTCTCCGTTCTGGAGAATATGGGCGGCAAAGGCGAGCGCATGTCGGCGTTTGCCGCCAATGCGTGTCCCCAGGAAATATTCTCGGACCTCAACACCCTCGCCATCTGCTGCATCGCAAGCCCGAGCGCGAAAATTTACCCGCGCTTGCCGGGCCTTCCCGACGACGCCTTTCTCCATGATGGCCAGCTCACCAAGCGGGAAGTGCGGACGGCGGCTCTCAGCGCCTTGGCGCCTGCGCCGGACCAACTGTTATGGGATGTGGGCGCGGGCTGCGGTTCGATCGCCATCGAATGGATGCGCTCGACGCGCGGTTGCGGGGCCATCGCTTTCGAACACAATCCAGAGCGGTTGAAGATGATCGCCGGGAATGCCGATCGGCTGGGGACACCGCGCCTCAAAATTATCGCTGGTGTAGCACCGGCCACGCTTGCCGGTAACCCCGCTCCCGATGCCGTGTTCATCGGCGGCGGTTTGGGCATTCCCGGCGTTTTCGAGACCGCGTGGGAGCATCTCAAGCCTGGCGGCAACATGGTTGTTAACGTCGTCACAATCGAGGGAGAGCTGCATCTCTATGACCTTCAGGAAAAACACGGCGGCGATTTGGTGCGGATTGAAGTATCGTATTTGACGCACATCGGTCCCTTGCGTGCCTTGAAGCCGCGCATGCCGGTTCTGCAATGGCGGGCGCGCAAGCCATGACTGTACCGGGAACGCTCTATGGCGTTGGCGTGGGCCCCGGCGACCCCGAGCTGATGACGGTGAAGGCCTGGCGCCTCATCTCCACATCCCCGGTGATCGCCTATCTCGCCGCCAACGGCGGCGCCAGCACGGCGCGGGATATCGCCAAGCCCTTCCTGCCGGATGAGGCGATTGAGCTTGCCATCGACATGCCGATGCGCGTGGAGCGCGAGCCGGGCGAGGCAGCCTACGATAAGGGTGCTGCATCGATCGCCGAGCATCTCAAGGCAGGCCGTAATGTCGTCATGCTGTGCGAGGGCGATCCATTTTTCTATGGCAGTTTCATCTATATCTTTGCCCGGCTTGCCAAGGATTACGAAACCGTCATCGTGCCTGGCGTCTCTTCCATCATGGCGTCTGCCGCCGCCATTGGCCGGCCGCTCGCCTTGCGCGATGAAGTGCTGAAGGTGCTCCCCGCCACCCTTGCGCCGGAGCGCCTGCGCGAAGAACTGGCCACCGGACAATCCGTCGTCATCATCAAAGTCGGCCGCCACTTCGCCAAGGTCCGCGATGTGCTCGCGGAGCTCGACCTCACGGCAAATGCCGTGGTGATCGAAAAGGCGACGCGCGATGAACAGCGCATTGCCAAGGTCACGGATATCGAGGGCGACACGGTGCCCTATTTTACCACCATTCTCGTCCATGCCGGACGCGTGATATGACGAATCCCGCAATCTTCATCCTCGGTATTTCAGCCCTGCCTTTGGCCCGTAAATTAAAGGCGGCACTGAGCGGAAAAATTCATGCGCCGCGCTGCGTAGAGGGCCATGACGTAGGCTTTGCGAAGGCGACCCAACATCTTGCGAGGCTTTTCAAGACCGGTCATCCCATCATCGGCCTGTGCGCCAGCGGCATCCTCATCCGCGCCATTGGTCCGCATCTTTCGGACAAACACGACGAGCCTCCGGTTGTGGCGGTCGCCGAAGACGGTTCCACCGCCGTTCCCCTGCTC
>JBGTNZ010000267.1:0-5651 GCA_041742805.1 Aestuariivirga sp. | reverse complement strand
ATTCGGTCAGCTCGATGCCGCCGACGACGGCATCATTCCGTATTTCCAGGAGTTTTCCGAACGCATCCACCGGCATGGCGCGGCGATCATGTGCCAGCTCACCCACATGGGCCGCAGGACCACCACTTTCGGCGGCAACTGGTTGCCGACCGTGGCGCCTTCGCGCTCGCGCGAAGAGATGAGCCGGTCGTTCGCTCGGGAAATCCACTATGCCGACATCGAGCGGATTGTGCGGGCATTTGGCGATGCCGCGTGGCGTTGCAAGGAAGGCGGCCTTGACGGCTGCGAGGTTCTGGCGGCCGATCACCTTGCCGGTCAATTCTGGTCGCCGCGGACCAACCGGCGCACGGATGATTTCGGCGGGTCTATGCATAATCGAACGCGATTTACCCGCCTGGTCCTCGAGGAAATTCGCAAGCGGACGGGCGATGACTTCCTCGTCAGCCTGCGCATGGTCATGGAAGAGAATTGTGAAGGCGGTTTGAGCAAGGATGATTGCCTGGAAATTGCACGCATTCATCGCGACGAGGGCCTGATGGACATCCTGAACCTGACCCACGGCCATCTCGACACCTATGAGGCCCTTGCGGACTACATGCCGGGCATGGCCGCTCCGATCGCTCCATTCCTTGCGATGGCCGGGGAATTCCGCAGGGAAGTCAATCTCCCCGTATTCCACGCCACGCGCATCAACGACGTCGCGACCGCACGCCATGCCATACGCGATGGCCTCCTGGACATGGTCGGAATGACGCGGGCGCACATTGCCGACCCGGATATCGTGCGGAAGATCGAGGCGGGCGAAGAGGATCGAATTCGGCCCTGTGTGGGAGCAACCTATTGTTCGACATACCGCCAGTGCATTCACAATGTGGCGACAGGGCGCGAGGCCGCTTTACACCATATTGTCCTGCCGGGCTCCGGCAGAAAGAAAAAGGTCGTCGTGGTTGGCGGCGGCCCGGCCGGGCTGGAAGCCGCCAGGGTTTCGGCTCTGCGGGGGCACGATGTGACATTGCTTGAAGCGGCGCCTCAGCTTGGCGGCCAAATCGTACTTGCCGCGAAAGCCACCTGGCGCCGCGATTTGATCGGCATCGTTCATTGGCTCGCCGCCGAGATCGAGCATCTTGGCGTCAAGGTTCGCCTGAACTGCCTTGCAACAATTGACGATGTCATGGCGGAAGCGCCGGACGTCGTCGTGGCGGCGACCGGTGGCCTACCCGACAACGACATCATTCCGGGCGGCGCGCCTTGCCTCAGCACCTGGGACGTGCTGTCGAGCTCGGTGGCTGTCCAGGGTGACGTGCTGGTGTATGACGGACTCGGCAGGAACCAGGCGGCCTCTTGCGCCGATTATCTTGCAGCCCAGGGCCTCCCGGTCGAATTGGCGACGCCCGATGACATGGCCGCCCACGAGGTCGGCAAGATCGAACGGCCGGCTTTTATGAAACGCTTCTACCAGATGGGCGTGCGGCTGACGCCGGATCATTTCCTGGTGAACGCAAAAAGGGACGGCAACCGGATTCGGGCAACCCTGCAAAACCGTTACAACGCCGTGACCGAAGACCGGATCGTCGATCATCTTGTTGTCGAACACGGGACATTGCCCAACGACGAAATCTTTCGGGATTTGAAAACAAAGTCCAACAATAACGGAATCACGGATATTGGCGCGCTCTTGGCGGGCACCCCCCAAGTGGCGAAGACTGACGCCGGGAATGGATTTGAGCTCCACGCAGTGGGAGATGCCGTTTCCTGTCGCGACATCCACACCGCAATTCTCGATTCACACCGCCTGTGTTCTGGAATTTGAGAAATTGTCCTGACGACTGCCAATTCCGGACTCCCATTCCTCCCAAGGGTTGTCCGGTGGCCGCGGGGTTGCACCTGCGGAAAACTCAGACCCGGCTTTGGCCGGGTCTCTTTCAATTCAATGCTGACGTAGGAGTGAAACTCGATGCGTAGCCGGCGATCTAAGCCCGTAACCGGCGGGATCATTGCCTGCTGCGAACTCGCCCAGGAGCCGGGTAGCTTCAACGCGGGCAGTCTCGGCGGTCCATGGTCCATGCAGTCCGATGGTCACGTGGCGCTGTCCATTCCGCGTGCGGTGTCTGACAAAATAGGTCCCGAGCCCGAATGCCGAAAACCCTGCAGGTTATCGTCAAAATAGTCGGTGTCTGTGCCGCCAGACATCAAGCTTTCCACGAATCGGTTCGTAATTTTCGTCATCGACTTTAACCTTCAGGTTTCATAATCAGGAGGTCGTTCTGGGGCACAGCAGGACAAGAACGGTGATGAAAGTGAAGGTAGGAGAATGTCAGTAAAGTTCAAGAAGGATGTTTGGAATCAAGACTCTACGGGAAGGTCCGTAAGAGCGCGTGAAGGTGCCGGAGTGTCACTTCACGTGACTCCCGCAACCAAATAAAGCCCGTTATCAACGCGATAGCGAGCTTTTTTGACTGGAGCTCCCTGGTGAAGCGCTTTGCCATCCTCGTCTTCCCCGGCTTTCCCATGATGGCCTTCAGCGCGGTGATCGAGCCGTTGCGCGCCGCAAATACATTGGCGGGAAAACCCCTCTACCAATGGTTGATCGTCGGCAGCGGCGATGGGCCCGTGGCCGCATCGAACGGCATCGAGATAACGCCGCATTTTGCCGTGGGCAAAGCACCTCCCGCCGATTACATCGTCGTATGTTCCGGCGGCGATGCCGATCGCCTCTCGGCCGAAGAGCCCCTCAACTGGATCAGAAAAAACCTCCGCCGCGGCTCCCATTTGGGCAGCGTTGCCGATGGAGCCTTCTATCTCGCGCGCGCCGGCCTCCTCGACAATTTCGCCTGCACGCTCCATTGGCGAAGCCAGCCGGCCTTCCTCGAAGCCTTCCCCCACATCCCGCTGGTTCGCCGCATCTACGTTATCGACCGCACGCGCTTCACCTCCGCCGGAGGCATTGGCGCCTTTGACATGATGCTGGAAATAATCGGCACGCACCACGGCGAAGAATTATCGCGAGACGTGGCGGAGTGGTTTGTGCACGACAGGATTCGCGCCTCCGCCGACCGCGAGAGGCTCCAGCTTCGCCTGCGCACCGGCATTCGCGACGAACTTGTATTGGACGCCGTGGCCCGCATGGAAAGCGTGCAGGAGAACGGCGAAGCCATCTCCTCCATTGCCGCGTATCTGGGAATCTCGGTAGGCCGTCTCGAAAGAGCCTTCAAGGCCGAACTCAAGCTTGGCCCCGCCGACTACTACCGCCAGATGCGGATGGAGCGAGCCCGTGACCTTCTGGAGCATTCCAAAATGCCGGTCCGCGAAATCGGCTTGGCGTGCGGCTATGCCAGTTTCTCCTCATTCGTCCGCGCCTTCCGCAAAACCTACCGGGAAACGCCGGGCCATTCGCGCCGCCAATAACGGCACAATCCCCGAGGAAAACCGCACATCGATTTTGGTCCGCCTGCGCCAACGTCCCCCTCCCAGGAGCACAATCATGAGCATCGTCGTTTTTAATCCCGATAAGGTCGATGATGTCGATTTCGCCAGCGGCGTCCGCCACCCGTTGGGCGAGGATGCGGCAAATGCCATGTGGCTTTCCGATACCGAGCCTCCCGCCGTCGATTCCCTGAAGCTGCGCTCCGGCCGCCTCGCCAGGCTTCGTTCCTGGATGAAGACGGCTGAGTACGGCGCCGTCCTCCTGTTCGATCCGTTCAACCAGCGCTACGCCACCGGCACGCGCAACATGTTCGGATATTTCCTGCGCAATTCGACGCGCTACCTGTTCATCCCCGCCGAGGGTCCGGTCGTCCTCTTCGACTACCCGCAAAGCTATCATGTCAGCACGAGTCTCGAGACCATCAGCGAGGCCCGCCCCAGCCAACTCGTTTGGTCATCCGTTTCCGGGCGCGACGGCGAAACGGCCAGCCCCTTCGCCGTGGAGATCGCCGCCCTTATGCGCGAGCACGGTGGCGGCTTGAAAAAAATCGGCATGGACCGATGCAGCCATTTGCAGGCGGTGGCGCTCGAACAACAGGGCCTCAAGGTCCATGATTGCCAGGGCGAAATCCTCGCGGTGCGGGCCATCAAGACTCCAGAAGAAATCAAATGCCTCCAGATCAGCATGGCAGGTGCGGAGTCAGCCGTCGCCGCGGTGCGTGACGCGCTTCGTCCGGGGATCAGCGAAAACGAACTCTTCGCGGTCATGTATCACGAGGTCATCCGGCAGGGAGGCGAGTTCATTGAAACCCGCCTGCTAACCTCCGGTCAGCGCACCAACCCCTGGTTCAATGAAGCCAGCGGCCGGAAGGTGAGACCCGGAGAATTGCTTGCCCTCGATACCGACACCATCGGTTGTTATGGATACTACTCCGACTTCTCCAGAACCTTTCGCTGCGGACCGGGAAAACCTACGGCATACCAAAAGGCGCTGTATCGAATGTCATACGATCAGGTGCAGCACAATATCGATCTCATCAAACCTGGCAGAAGTTTCCGGGAAGTAGCCGACATGGCTTGGAAAATTCCGGCACGTTTCGTCGATCAACGCTATACGTCAGTCATGCACGGCGTAGGCATGCACGGCGAGACGCCCTTCATCGCCCACGCCATGGATTTCGAAACCTATGGCCGCGAAGGTACCTTGCAGCCGGGGATGGTCGTCAGCGTTGAAAGTTACATCGGTGAAAAAGGCGGCATCGAAGGAGTCAAGCTCGAAGAAGAAGTATTGGTGACGGAAACAGGCAACGCCCTTATCTCCCGCTTCCCCTTCGAAGATGATTTGCTCGGGGCTGAAGTCTAGCATGAAAAAGTTGATGAGCCTCGATTTGAGGCGCACCGCTCTTCTCCTTGTCGATTTTCAGGAAGAGCAAAGGCAGGATCCGGATGTCGCCGTAGCGGGCTTCGCAACGGTCATGGCAAACGCGAGACAACTGCTGTTATCCGCGCGCGCAAATAACATTCCGGTTTTTCACGCCGCCTATTGCCGGGACTTCGACCTTTGCCCGCCACGGCCCTTCGAGCCAATGACCGCGGATGGCGAGCCGGGATTTAGCGACAAGGCAAGCCACCTCATCGCGATCTGCGATGAGGTGAAGCCCGCGGATGGCGAGACTGTCATCCTCAAAAATGATGCCAGTGCATTTTCAGAAGGCTCCCTGCAGGGGGCCATGATGTCCGCCAAAATCGAATGGGTCATCACCGCCGGAGTGTGGACCGAGGCCTGCGTGGCGGCGTCCGTCCGGGACGCAATGGCAGCGGGATTGCGCGTGCTTCTGGTCAAGGATGCCTGTGGCAGCGGCACCGAGACGATGCACCAAACAGCCATCCTCAATTTGGCCAATCGGCTATATGGCGGCGCTGTCGCGGCCACTTCAGAGGCCCTGAAACTGTTGACGGGTGGTGAGGGCGAAGTTTGGGTGCTGGGAAAACCCGCGCAACTGCGTTTCAATTACTCCAACGCAACGGAAATGTATCTCGCCCTTTGAACCGGCAGCACTGACGCCGATTTCTGCACATTTTTCACCGAAGGCTGACCATTAAGCCATTTCGCCCAGACGTACGCTTCACTCAACCGTCTTGAGCGGAAATGTGAGGAGGCGATCATGTCAAACCGGAAAGCACACTTGAGCCTTTTGAAAACCGCTGCGATCAGTGGCCGGATCAGC
>JBGTNZ010000266.1:0-3229 GCA_041742805.1 Aestuariivirga sp. | reverse complement strand
GCCAGCGCCAGCCCAACGGCGCCTACATGAAAATCGATTACGTCGCCAATGCCGCCAGCATGGGCGCCAAAACGCTGACGGCCGACAGTCCGGAAACTCTGCGCCTTGCACTCAAGGAGGCGCGCGCCATCCAGCAACCAGTCGTCATCGTTGTCGCCGCCGAGAAACGCGGTAGCTCCATAGGTGCCGGACACTGGTGGGATCTGGGCGTCGCGGAAGTCTCGGGCACGGAGGGGAACGAACGCGCATTCCGGCGTTTTGACGAGGGCAAAAAGAAACAACGGACCTTCGCGTGATCGCGGCAAACCACTTCCTGCCACTGCAAACCGAACTGGGCGAATGCCCGCTGTGGGACCACCGGACGAACACACTATATCTTGTCGACATCATCCGATGCCGTTTGATCGGTTACGACTGGATGCAACAAAAAACCACCGAATGGCCCCTTCCCGCCCTGGGCGGCGGACTCGCCTTGGCGTCCAACGGGCGGCTCGTCGTTGCCACGCAAAGGGGAGTTTTCCTTTTCGATCCAGCCGCGGGCACATATGAATTTCTACTCCAGCCGGAGCCTGACCGGCCTTTCAACCGGCTCAACGAAGGAAAATGCGATGCGAAGGGCCGCTTCTGGATCGGCTCCATGTGCACCATCGACCGCCGCGCCAGCGGATCGCTCTATCGCATCGATCCATCCGGCGCCTTCACCGAAGCGCTTACCGATATCATCATCCCCAACACGCTCACCTGGACACCGGACGGCGGCTCAATGATCTTCGCCGATTCCTGGCGCAAACTCATCTGGCGTTTCTCGTGTGACGGCGTAACCGGCGCATTGTCCAACCGGCAGGTGTTTGTCGATTGCACGAACCGCAATGGCATTCCCGATGGCGTGGCCGGCGATCGGGAAGGTTCGTGCTGGGTGGCCCAATTCGGCGATGGCCGCATTATCCGCTACGGCGCGGACGGGAATGTCATAAGCGAGCTGGAGCTGCCCGTCACACAGATCACCTCCTGTGTGTTCGCCGGCCCCGACCTCGATCATCTCGTTATCGTCAGCACCAAGCGCACGCTCAATGAACAACAGCGCCGCGAGCAGCCGCTCGCCGGCGATTTGTTCCTCGCCAAGCCCGGCGTCCATGGCATGACGTCACCGATCTTTGGAAATTGACTATCGCCACCCCTGCATCGCCTCATAGCTATGAGTATAGATTTCAATGACGATGCCAAAAGGATCGGCGCAATAGACCATCCTGTGTTCTACCGAGGGCGGGCGTTCCTGCCATATCTTCGACAATTGCCTGCCGCCTGACTCCACGATGCGCTTTGTCAGCCCCTCGATATCGGGATCGGTAATGCAGAGATGGAAAATGCCGCCCTTCCAGTATTCAACCCGCTCGCCCGGCGCCTGATACGGCGGATCGATCAATTGAAACAATTCGATGCCGACGCCGTTCGCGGCCGCCATATGAGCCATGCGCATGCGCCTGAAATCAAACCCCAGCACATTGACGGCCTGCTCGCCCCCCAGCGTCGAATGATCGATCTCATAGGGGCCGGACACCAGCGAGAAACCGAGGATGTCCCGATACCACGCCACCGCCTTGCCGATATCGGGAACACTTATGCCGATGTGGTTGAAGCTGCGGGGATAGGTCATGTCAGTTCCTCAGCGAATGCCGTCACGCACGCCCTGCTCGGCTTTCTCAAGATTGCCCCGATCGACAATGGCGGGGCCCGTATAGATGTCGGACGTGAGCGTCAGCCCCCGCACCACATGCAGCCACATCGCCGCGACCGACAGATAGCCTTGCAGATATTGCTGGCTGTCGATCGTCGCCATGATGGAGCCGTTACGAATGCCATCGATCTGCAACTGCGCCACATCGAACGTCAAATGTTTCCAGGTTCGACCCTTGGCCACGAGACTCATTGCATCAAGCACCGCCTGCGCCCCCGGCGGTCCAAGCGTCAAAACGGCATCACAAGTAACATTTGCGGTCATGTACTCAGCCACCGCGGCAGCGCATGCCGCGGCATCCCCTCCCGGCACGCGCAACCGCGCGACACCGAGGCCCGCTGCATCCATGGCGCGTTTGAATCCCTGCCACCGCTCATTGTGGCAGATGTGCTCATAAAGATAATGATCGACGCACATGCTGGAGCGCGGCTTCACCTTGTCGATGATATAGCGCCCCGCCATCTCGCCGGCATTGCCATCGTCGCCACCGATATAAAGCAAATAAGGAATCCGCTCGCCCAAGGGGCGCGGATCCTTGGCGTTGATGCAGATGAGCGGAATTCCCGCCGCCGCCGCCTTGCGCAACGCCGGTTCCACCGCCACCACATCCGGAATTGTTGAGATGATGCCGGCGGGCTTCGCGTCAACGGCGCCCTCAACCAGCCTGGCCTGTATCTCCGGCGAGAATTTCCCAGGCCGCAGATGCTCGACATCGACGTCATAGCGCGCCGCCGCATCGTTCAACCCGTTGCGAAATACCTCCCAGAACACATCGCCCAGAATATCGTGGGTGACCGCGTAAAATTTGAGGCGCTGCGCCACTAGCCAGCCGTCCAGCCGCCATCGATGAGAAGCGATGTGCCGGTGATCATCGCCGCCGCATCGCTGGCGAGAAACACAACGGCGCCCATGATATCTTCAACAGTCCCTAGCCTGCCGAGCTTGATCTTCGAGAGAATGGCGGCCTTGAAAGCCGGATCGTCCAGAAACGGCCGCGTCAATGGCGTTTCGACAAACGTCGGGCCAATAGTGTTGACGCGGATGCCATGGGGCGCAAGCTCGACCGCCATGGCCCTGGAAAGCCCCTCGAGGGCGTGTTTCGAAGCGCAATAAACCGTTCTGTTCGCCGCCCCCACATGACCCATCTGCGAAGACATGTGAATGATCGATCCCGCACGCCGGTCCGCGATCATGCCCTCCGCCACCGTCTTGCTCACGAAATAAGCCGCGCGAACATTCAGATTGAAGACGGCGTCATAATCCTCAGCAGTCGTCTCGTTCATGGGCTTTGGCCGGTTCGTCCCGGCATTGTTCACCAACAGGTCAAAGCCCGGCAAGTCCCGCAAGGTTGCCTCAACCGCCGCTATATCGGTCACATCGAGCTGCACAGCACTTGCCTTGCCGCCCGACTTGCGAATGCTTTCGGCGGCCTCCCGGATTTCCGGCAATGACCGCGCGACAAGGCAAACGTCGGCCCCAGCGGCAGCCAGCGCC
>JBGTNZ010000265.1:0-8582 GCA_041742805.1 Aestuariivirga sp. | reverse complement strand
TCGGATGCCTCGCCATGCCAGGTTCAACCATTCTCAAGACCAGCCTCGATGTTTTGTACTATTCTGGGGCATCCCAGGTGCTCCGCGGCATTCTTGGCGGTCGCGGAGCAATTTTCATGCTTCATCACGTACGGCCCGGCGGCGGCTTGCAGAGAGGCTTCGCGCCCAACGCGGGGTTGGAAGTAACGCCAGCGTTTCTTGATGATGTCATTAACCTTGTCGCCGCGCGGGGCTTCGACCTGGTGTCGCTTGAAGAAGCCGTGGCGCGAACCGAAGGAGACAACGCGGCGGGACGGCCTTTTGCCGCCTTCACACTCGACGATGGTTACCGCGATAACCTCATCCATGCCCGCCCGGTCTTTCGCAAGCACAACTGCCCCTTCACGGTATTCGTAGCCCCCAGCATTGCCGACGGCACCTGCGAGCTCTGGTGGCGGGGCCTTGAGGCGGCGATCGCCGGCGCTTCGCTGATCGATGCGGAAATCGCCGGGAAGCACTTACGCCTTGCCACGGTGACCGACGCCCAGAAGCAGCAAGCCTGGCAGCAACTCTACTGGCCTGTTCGCAAGTTGGACCAACAGTTCCAGCGCCGCTGGATCCGGGATTTCTGCGAGCAGCACGGCGTCAATCTTGATGCAATCTGCCGGGCCGAGGCCATGGATTGGAATGACTTGCGCCTGATGGCCGCCGATCCCCTGTGCACTGTTGGCGCCCATACCATGCAACACTATGCGATAAGCCAGCTCAGCGAAGCTGAGGCGCTTGACGAGATGATCCGCTCCGCCGACCGGATCGCGGATGAGCTCGGCGTTCGGCCCGACTATTTCGCCTATCCCTATGGCGATGCCGGTTCCGCTGCTTCGCGCGATTTTCGGCTGGCTGCAGAGGCAGGGTTCAAGGCCGCCGTGACAACGCGGAAAGGGTTGATCTTCGCTGGTCACAAGCATCACCTGACCGCGCTGCCCAGGGTTTCACTGGCGGGCCAATACCAGAAGCTGCGCTATATTGAGGTCTTGTTGTCGGGTGCCGCCTTCGCGCTGTTTAACGGATTCAAACGGCTGAATGTCGCCTAATCACCAGCCCCTTCCCCCCTTGCGGGGGAAGGTGGCGCGAAGCGCCGGATGAGGGGAGCTGCTTCAGCGAGTCAGGTGCCTGCGAATTGCACTCCGCTGAAGCAGCCCCCTCATCCGTCTCGCGCCTGCGGCGCGATCCACCTTCCCCCGCGAGGGGGGAAGGGAGAAGATTCAGCCTTTAATCCGGCCGCGACATCCATTTGACGATCGCCATGACAACGGGCAACCAGAGCAATCCTGCGAGGATATAGAACGGCAGCTCGACGAAAAGCCCCCGGCCGACAATCCACTGCCCGCCCACCGCCATGGCCGCGAGACTATAGATAATCAAAAATACAATGGTGGCGACGGTGCCGATAAATTTGCGGGTGCGCAGCTTCAGGCCGGACGTTTCCCGAGGAGGCCGCACCGGAGAACCGGGACGGTCACAATGGCCAATGGCCACCGGATCGCTCGCTGGAAATGAATCGGCGATAGCATCGTCGAGTGTCGCCTCGTCCGGAGCGGCGATTGGATATTTGTCCATGGCGATGACCTTATACCTTGCCGTGCGGCGCTGGAACACTTGAAGCAAGCCTTGAGGGGCCTCTATCTGGCAGCAATGCAGCCGCTTTCGACTCGTCAAGCTCAAGCTCTGCCATATGTGAGGATATGGCTGTTCGTTGTCGCGTTTTTAATTTTCTGCATGGTGATCATTGGCGGCGCGACACGCTTGACCGATAGCGGCTTGTCGATAACCGAATGGCAGCCTGTCCTCGGCATCATTCCGCCACTCTCCGAAGGCGCCTGGCAAACAGCATTCGCAAAATACCAGCTCATCCCGGAATACAGCGCCGTCAACCAGGGCATGACGCTGGCCGAGTTCAAAATCATCTATTGGTGGGAATGGTCGCATCGTTTCCTTGGCCGCTTCATCGGCGTGGTGTTTTTACTGCCGTTTCTATTCTTCGCCGCGACGGGGCGATTGGCGCGAAGTCTTATGCCCTGGCTCGCTGTCATTTTCGTGCTGGGGGCCCTGCAGGGTGCACTCGGCTGGTACATGGTGGCTTCGGGCCTGATAGACCGCATTGACGTGAGCCAGTACCGGCTCGCGGCCCATCTGACCCTCGCCGCCCTGATCGTCGGCGCGACACTTTGGGTCGCCTTTGGCCTTGGAACACTGCGCGGGTTGCCAGCAACTGAGCGCGCGTGGGTAGCACTTCTAATCGTGGTGCTCGTGCTCTTGCAAATCGCCGCCGGTGGATTCGTTGCGGGCCTTGATGCCGGCCAGGGCTACAACACCTGGCCTTTGATGAACGGCAAACTTATTCCCGATGGCTTATTCGCGATGCAGCCTTTCTGGCGCAACAGTTTCGAGAACGCCATGACGGTGCAATTCAATCATCGGCTTCTGGCCTATGGGCTCGCGGTTTTCGTGGCGAGCTACGCCTATGTCGTGCGCACGAAAGAATCGGCTCTGCTGCTCACCGTTGTGACCGCACAAATCGCATTGGGGGTTTGGGCTCTATTGTGGCAAGTGCCGCTGTGGCTCGGCCTCATCCACCAAGGGGGTGCGTTCCTGGTGCTTGCCGCCGCCGTGTGGAACTTGCATTGCGCGCTTTCTCCTTTGTCCTCTCCCCGCTTCGCGGGGCGAGGACAGGCTGCAAAAATTTAGCGGCCGCGCAGTTCTATCGCGGGGCAGCGGTTCATGACGACTTTGATGCCGGCGGTTTCGGCGCGCGCCGCAGCTTCATCGTTGCGCACCGAAAGCTGCATCCAGATAACTTTTGGTTTGGGCCCAAGCGCCAGCGCCTCATCCACAACGCCACCGGCGGCTTGCGAATTGCGAAAGACGTCGATCATATCGACGGCGATTGGGACATCCTTCAGGGCGGCATGAACCTTCCGTCCATGAATCGTGCTTCCGGCGTATCGTGGATTGACGGGAATCACCTCGTAGCCCTTGTCGAGCAAAAACTTCATTACGCCGTGGGAGGCCCTTGACTCTTTGGCGGAAGCTCCCACGAGGGCGATGGTCTTGGTGGTTCGCAAGATGTCCCGGATATAGGCGGGAGCGTAGTTATCGTGATTCATGGCAGTTGAATATGGCCTGATGCATCGAGCGGAAACAGCGGATTATGTGCCACCTCCCAGAGATGACCATCCGGGTCGGCGAAGTAACCGGAATAGCCACCCCAGGACACTTTCTCCGGTGGTTTCACGATTAGAGCGCCGATGGCGCGAGCATGATCGATAATCAAATTTACGGCAGCCTCGCTCTCGGCATTCCACGCGAGCGAAAACCCGCGAAACTGCGGCGCCTCGGTTGCCGTCACATGAGCGTCTTCGGCCAGCGCATCGTGACCAAAAAGGCCAAGCACGACTCCATTGGATTCGAAGAAGGTGATATCGGCGTTGCTGGCCGAAGAAGCGACGAAACCCAATCGCTCATAGAAAGCGCGCGAGCGCTCCATGCTGGTGACCCCGAGTGTCACGAGATTGATGCGCGGCTTCATCAGAGGTCGCTCCACTGCGGTTTTCGCTTGCCGATAAAAGCTGATATTCCTTCCCCGGCATCGCGCTTCAGCAAATTCTCCGCCATCACCCGTGCGGTCAGGGCATAGGCGTCCTCGAGGCCGAGGCCGAGCTGCTCGTAGAAAGCCGCTTTTCCTATTTTAATCGTCATCTGTGATTTCGATGCGATCTTGCGGGCAAGCTCGGCCACCGTTTCGCCAAGCAGATTGGGCGATACCGCGCGATTGATAAGGCCGATGCGCTGGGCTTCGGCGGCACAAATGATATCGCCGGTCAGCAGCATTTCCATGGCGTGCTTGGGCATCACATCGCGCGACAGCGCCACCATGGGCGTCGAACAGAAAAGCCCGATGTTGACGCCGGGCGTACAAAAGCCCGCCATGTCCGCGGCGATGGCAAGATCGCAGCTGGCCACCAGCTGACAACCCGCGGCACTCGCCAGCCCCTGCACTTCGGCGATCACCGGTTTCGGATGACGCACGATCGCCAGCATCAACTCGGCGCACGATCGGAAGAGGGCAATGAAATACGCTTCTCCCGCATCGCCATCGGCCCGGCGGCCGGTGAGCTCCTTAAGATTATGTCCCGATGAGAAAGCGGGACCGGTCGCGGCGATGACGATTGCGCGCACCGCGGGATTGGCGGCCCCCTCGCTCAATGCGCCCTTAAGGGTCGCCATCATAGCTTCTGATAGGCTGTTGCGCGTGCCGGGGTCGTTAAGCGTCAGGCGCAGCACGCCCGCGCTCGACTCCTGGAGCACCAGATCCGTCATTCTTCTACGGTTTCGAGCTGCTTTAGCTTCTCGGCATAGGCCGGGTCTTTTATCAACTCCGCCACAACAGTGCGGTTGTTCTCCGATGGGATCATGGCATTGAGTGAACTGATCATCCGGGTTTTCAAATCCTGCGCCAGTGCCGTGTCCGCCTCGATCTCGCCGATCTGCTGCTTGATCTCGGCGGAAGGATCATCGGTGAAGCCTGTATAGGCAAAGCCTAGCGTGGTGATGGCGGTGTTCCAGTCTTCCACGGTGGCGAAACCGGCGGCCTTGATATCCGCCTCGAAGTTCTTGCCCTGCGGGTTCTGGTCGACGAAATCCTGTAAATTCTCCGAGCTCTCAAGATCGGTGCCCGCGTATTTGGTCTTGACCAGCACGTAGGAATCAATCGCCTGGCGCGCAATATCCAGCGTAAGTTCCACGGTCTTGATTTCCGGAATCTCGCCCAGGCTCATGTCGTCCGGCGAGGTCTCGCTGTCGGGAAGGGTCTCGGGCTCGCGTGCCGTCAAATCCTCCCCTGGAGGAGGGGTCTCGGGTTGGGGTTCGGGCAATGTAAGCGGCTCGGTGGCGGGAGCCTGCTTGGCCATCTGATCGACGCTGGGAAGCCGTGACTCGTCCTTTTGGGCGAGCGCTGTACCAATGGGTACGGTGGCCAACACACAACTAACAACGGCAATGCGAAACAGCGACGCCATCGGGCGGGTTCCAGTTGGAAACGAGACTATGGGACCGGCAGTTGGCGGAAAAGTGTCAGCGGGAGTTATCCGTGGTCTGTGGCATTTGTGCAACGTCCAAGGTAGTATAATACCACATGAAAATAACCTATGATTTAGCGGGTTTTTGTTGACATAGTCATGCTCCACGGATAATGAGCCCGCATCAATGCAACCCCGAGATACTCGCATGACAACCTATTCGGCGAAAGCCAAGGACATCGTGAAGAACTGGCTGCTGATCGATGCCGAGGGGCTGATTGTCGGCCGCGCGGCCGCCAACATCGCCAACCGGCTGCGGGGCAAGCATAAGCCCACCTTCACGCCTCACATGGATTGCGGCGACAACATTGTCGTCATCAACGCTGACAAGGTCGTGCTCACCGGCCGCAAGCGGCAGCAAAAGACCTACTACTGGCATACCGGATTTCCCGGCGGCATCAAGGAACGGAAAGCCGATAAGATTCTCGATGGCAAATTTCCCGAGCGGGTTCTCGAACAGGCCGTGAAGCGTATGCTCCCGGGCGGCCCCCTGAAACGCCAGCAGATGACCCATCTGCTCATGTACAAGGGCGCTGAGCATCCGCACCAGGCCCAGAGCCCGGTCAAGCTCGACATCAAGGCGATGAACCCCAAGAACGCGGCGAGAGGCTGACGCACATGGCTGAACCAACCACATTGGCAAATCTCGGCGAGGCCATGGGCCTTGCGTCCACCGCCCAGGCGCCCGCCGCTCCCCTTAAGCCGAAACTCGACGCCAAGGGCCGGTCCTATGCGACCGGGCGGCGCAAGAACGCCATTTCCCGGGTGTGGATCAAGCGCGGCTCCGGCAAAATCATCGTCAACGGCAAGGCGATCGAAGCCTACTTCGCCCGCCCGGTGCTGCGCATGCTGGTGCAGCAGCCGCTGGTCTCGGCCAACCGCGCCACCCAGATCGACATTGACTGCACAGTTGTTGGCGGCGGCCTCTCGGGCCAAGCGGGGGCGGTACGTCATGGGATTTCGCGGGCTCTCACTTATTTCGAGCCGGAACTTCGCGGCCTTCTCAAGAAGGCAGGCTTTCTCACCCGCGACAGCCGCGCCGTCGAGCGCAAGAAATACGGCCGCGCCAAGGCCCGCCGCAGCTTCCAGTTCTCCAAGCGCTAAATAGAGGAAGGCCCGGGCGGGGGGTCCCGGGCCTTCAAATGAGTCTGCGGATGGCAGGGGAGGGGAGGCAGACTCAAGTTTTGGGGATGTCTTCGCGGTCACTCTTTCCCGTGAGAATCAATTCTTCTTCGTCATCCAACGGAATGACGGTCATATTTTCCGTGGTGAATGTCTCGCTCTGAGTAAGCCCTGTTGACTTTTTCGCCGGTTCGGCTGGCGCCAGGGTGAAACCTGAAGCGAGGAAAGTGGCGATCAACAGGGTAAGGGCAAGAGGCTTGAGCATGGGTCTGGATTCCGGTTCAGGCTTTAAACTTGATACTTAAATAAAAGTTCCAGGCTTTTTTACGAATCAATTCCCGCCACAGATTCTCGATCAGAAAACGGAGCAGAACCATACGCTTAGTTAGACAAAAAAAGTTCGTTATCAAGTCTGGTCGCGCGATTGTGAAGGTCAATCGCTCTGGGCCCTGACGTAGGAGCCCGGCGCATCCTCGAGAGGCTTCAATTTCCCCTCGCCCGGCTGGCGGGCGGGCACCTTTGCCCCCGAGCGCTCGCCGATCCACTCGAGCCAATCGGGCCACCAGGATCCGGCGTGCTCGGTGGCGCCCTTGAACCAATCCTGGACTGTCGCCTCCGGTTTCGGATTGGTCCAATACCGGTACTTCTTGGCGTCGGGCGGATTGACCACGCCGGCGATATGGCCGGAGCCTGAAACCACGAGTTTGGTTTCGCCACCCAGAAAACGCCCGATGCGAAAGGCGGATGCCAGGGGCGCGATGTGATCTTCGCGGGTTGCGAGATTGTAGACCGGGATTTTCACCTTCTTGAGATCGATCCGCACATTGTCGAGCACCATCTTGCCCTGGGAGAGTTTGTTGGCGAGGCAGCATTCGCGAAGGTAGAAGGAGTGGACGCCTGCCGGCATGCGGGTGGAATCGGCGTTCCAATACAAAAGGTCGAAGGGCATGGGCTCCTTGCCCAACATGTAGTTGTTAACCACATGCGACCAGATCAAATCATTGGAGCGCAGCAGGTTGAAGGCATCCGCCATGCGGCTTCCGGGTAGGTAGCCCTTGTCGGACATGCGGTCTTCGATCCATTTGACCTGTTCCTCGTCCACATAGACCAGGAGATCGCCGGCTTTTTCGAAATCGACCTGGGCGGCGAAGAAGGTGGCGGCATTGATGCGGTTGTCGTTCTTGGCCGCCATGTAACCCAGGGCCGCGGCTGTGAGCGTGCCGCCGATGCAATAGCCGATAACATTGACCGTTTCCGAAGCGGTTGCATCCTGTACGGCTTCGACGGCCGTGAGAAAGCCATCGCGCATGTAGTCGGAGAAACTCTTGCGGCTCTGGTCTTCGTCCGCGTTCACCCATGACACCACGAAGACGGTGAGGCCCTGCTCGACAGCCCAGCGGATGAAGGACTTCTTTGGGTTGAGATCGAGGATGTAGAACTTGTTGATCCACGGCGGAATGATGAGGAGGGGAAGGGCGTAGACCTCCGCGGTGGTGGGCGCATACTGGATCAGCTCGAAAATCTCGTTGCGGAAGACGACCTTGCCGGGGGTGAGCGCGATGTTGCGGCCGATCTCGAAGGCATCGGTGTCGGTCTGCTTGATGCGAAGCCTGCCGCTGTTCGCCTTCATATCCTGTTCAAGGTTCTTCAGCCCCTCGACCAGATTGGCGCCGTTGGTGGCGAGCGTGGTGCGCAGCACTTCGGGATTGGTCAGCGCGAAATTGGTGGGCGAGAGCGCGTTGGCGATCTGCTCCACATAGAAGCGGGCCTTGTGGCGCGTGTGATCGTCGAGCCCCTCGGCGTTCTTGACGAGATCCTGCGCCCAGTTCGCGGAGATCAGGTAGAACTGCTTGAGGAAATCGAAGACGGCGTTTTCTTGCCAGTCCTTGTCCTTGAAGCGCTTATCGGCGGGCACCGGTTGAGCCACGGGCGGGGAGGCCGCTTCGCCCAGCAGGCGCGCCCACGCATTCTGCCAGAGCTGCGTATAGCCGCTCCACAACTGCATCTGGGCCTGCATCAGCTTCTGCGGATCGGACATATAGGCCTGCGCCACCGCGCCCAGCGTCTTGGTGACCTGATCGACGGGCGTTACCTGGGTCTCGGTATCCTGCTTGGCAAGATCGGGCCGCTCGGCGACCATACGGGCGATCGCCGCCGCCTGCTCGAACACCTTCGCCATGTTCTGGGCAAACTGCACCGGATCGGCGAGCTTGAAATCGGCGGGGCCTGTCTTGGCGGGATCGCTCATTGCCGTCTCTTAACTGAACCTGGCGACACTTTAATGGCGAAGGGGTGGGACGGATATCCCTTTCTCCAGGCCCCATTCCTTATCTGTCATCGCCG
>JBGTNZ010000264.1:0-6195 GCA_041742805.1 Aestuariivirga sp. | reverse complement strand
AACAGAAACAGGGTCTTGTCGTTGACCTGAAACAGGTTCCATCCATCGACCTTGGTGCGGCCCGAATTCCAGAACACCAGGCCGATCGCCAATCGCCCCAACAGACCGAGAAGCGTATATGGCAATCTTTCGAACAGCCTTATGAGTCCGAGGATCAGGCCTCTCATGCAAGTGCCGTGACGAGTTCGGCCGCGATCAGCATCCGGAATTGCGCTTCCAGATCGAAGTTGGCGCCGGGGCCGATGGCCTCCACAATCGGCTTGCCCTGCATGAGCGCGGTAAGGAAAGCCGCCGTTTCAACCTCGATAACATTCAATTGCACATCGGCATGGGTCCGCCACACAAGAATAGTTTCGGGCCGCGCTATCTCGCGAGCACCTCGGCCGTGCTTCCAAATTTCACCAATGGACCAGCGCGAGGCAAGAATCGCGGCCGAAGGGTGAAACCGGAACCGGGCGGTCTCCAGTTCCGCCGGCGCCAGATTAAAGCGCTCCGGCGCGAGAGGCGGGGCATCGGCCGCGTGATAGGCCCGCCACCACAGGCTTTCGAGCCGGGCCAAATCCCCAAGATATGGCAGCGAAGAATTGGCGGACAGAAAATCCGGGTAGTTGTCGCCATAGTCGATAAGCACCGGAGAGCGGGGCGGGTGGGTGGCGGCAAACTCTTTGGCAATCTTTGCAAACGCGAGTGGCCCAAGCAGCTTCTCCGCCACCGGATAGCGCACGCGCAACGCATTGATGAGCGTTGCGGTGACGTTATTGCGATAGACGCCAAACCTAGCGTGTGGCGCGGCGCTTGCGGCATCCGCGATCGCGCGCTGAAAGGCCGCCTCGCGCATCAAGCGGCTTGCCGCACGGTGCGGCTTAACACTGCATCCGCCCGCCGGGCTTCCGCCAACAGATCGGCAAGCGGCGGCACTTTATTGTCGCGCTCGATCAGCGTTGGCAGCGGCCCCGTCCGGGACACCACTTCGCCATAGAGCAACCAGACGGCATCATCGACCGGCGAAGCATGAGCATCGATGAGAAGCCGCTCGCCCGCCTCATCCAATTTCTCGTCATGGCCCGCGAGATGAATCTCCTTCACAAGCTCCAGCGGATAAGCTGCGATGTAGGAGACAGGATCCGTTCCCAAGTTGCGCGCCGAGACGAAGACATTGTTGACATCGAGCAGCAGGCCGCAACCGGTTCGCCGCGCTGTCTCGCGGATGAACTCCGCTTCCCCGAAGCTGCTTTCTTCAAAACTGAGATAGCTCGATGGGTTTTCCAGCAGCATCTGGCGGCCCATGGCATTTTGCGTTTCCTCGATATGATCGCAGACGCGGCGCAACGTTTCGCTGGTGTATGGCAACGGCAACAGATCGCCCAGATATCCCGTGTCATGGGTCGACCAGGCAAGATGCTCGGAGAATAGTCCCGGCTCGTAACGGTCGTTCAGCGCCTTGAGCCGGGCAAGATGGGCGGCGTCCAGCGGGCCCTCGCCCCCGATGGATAGGCCCACGCCATGCAGCGAAATCGGATAGGCTTCACGGATCGCGGTCAGATAGCGATGCGGCGGACCGCCCGCTCCCATATAGTTTTCCGCGTGGATCTCGAAGAAGCCGAGATCGGGCTTTTCTTCGAGAATGCTGCGGTAGTGCTCGGCCTTGAGGCCGAGACCGGTGCGCGCCGTTATGGCGGATTCCACCCTCAGGCGGGACGCTCGACCGGTTCGAGCGAGCCTGGCCCGTGCGGGGTTTCGGTCGATACGCAGGTGCCTTTCGGAACCAGCGTCCAGGCATTCCCCTGATAGTCGATGGTCGAGCTTCCAGCACAGGAAGTCCCCTCCCCGGCGGCGCAATCGTTCTGGCCCTTGAGAGAGACGCCATAGCATTTCTCCATGTCGGCGGCCTGAACCGGCGTTGCTTGCACCGCGGCGATAGCCGCCGTTATAGCGCCCGCGATGCTCAACAGGGTTGCACGTTTCGATTTTTCCATTGCTGTCACTCCTTGGTCAGATGGCATCCTACTGCTCGCCCTAGTGGCGAACAATTGGAAATCACTTGGGTGTTATCGCCCCCAGATGATCACGAGCGCGTGACCCCTGGGAACGAAATCGTGATTGCCCCGTTGCCCAATACGCAATCAAGCGAAAACCGGGAGAGCCAAATGAATCGCAAGCTGTTGAACGTTGCCTATGCGGGAATAACCTGTCTCGTCCTCATGGTGTCCCCCGTCATGGCCGAAATGCTCGACTTTAAAACCGATCTCAAGGGAACGGAGGAAGTGCCCCCCAATGACAGCGCAGCCACCGGCACCGCGGACGTCAAGGTCGATACGGCGGCGAAGCAGATAACTTGGACGGCGACCCATAGCGGCCTATCGGGCGATCCCACCGCGGCCCACTTCCACGGCCCCGCGGCACCTGGAGAAAATGCCCCTCCGGTCATCGATATTACGGGAAAAATCGAAAGCGGCTCGGCGGAGCTCACCGACGCGCAGCTTGCCGACCTGCAAGCGGGAAAACTCTATCTCAACATTCACACCGCAAAATTTCCCGATGGTGAAATCCGCGGCCAAATCGCGAAATAGCGCAACCGCATTTCTGTCCGCCTTCCAGACAACCGGGAGGCGGACTTTCTCTTGTCTTTCGGCCTTGCGGGAAAATGCGATCTGTTATAAAGGACAGTAATGCTGTCATTTTCCAGTGGCGGGCTTAGCCATGACCAAATACCTGTTGCCGCAAGGACTGCCCGCCGCGAACGGGCTCTACGACCCTCGTAACGAACACGATGCCTGTGGCATAGGCCTCATCGCCAACATCAACAATCTCAAGAGCCATCGGATCGTCTCCGATGGCCTGTCGATCCTCAGGAATCTGGAACACCGGGGCGCCGTGGGCGCCGACCCAAAAGCTGGCGACGGCGCCGGCATCATGGTTCAGATTCCCCATGATTTTTTCGCAGCCGAAGCGAAGCGCTTGGGCTTCGAACTCCCCGCTCCCCAGCACTACGGCGTGGCCTTCCTGTTCATGCCGCGCGAACCCGTCTACCGGCAGGATATCGAGCGCATCTGGTGGGAAACGGCGCGCGAGGAAGGCCTCAAGATTCTCGGCTGGCGCGATGTGCCGGTCGATTCCACCGTGCTTGGGACATCGGTTAAACCCACCGAGCCGGTGCACCGTCAGGTCTTCATCGGCAAGGGTCCGACAATCCGCGACGAAGCCCATTTCGAGCGCAAGCTCTTCGTTTGCCGCAAAGTCGTTTCGAACCGCGTGCTGGAAGTCCTGGGCAGCAAGGGCCGCGCCTATTATCCGGTATCCGTGTCGGCCCGAACCATTGTCTACAAAGGCCTGCTTCTCGGCAAGAACCTTGGCGATTATTACAGGGACCTTTCCGATCCGCGCTTCGAGTCGGCTTTCGCCCTCGCCCATCAGCGCTTTTCGACCAACACCTTTCCAAGCTGGCCGCTCGCCCACCCCTATCGCTTCATCTGCCACAACGGCGAGATCAACACCGTGCGCGGCAACTTCAACTGGATGGCGGCGCGCCAAGCCAACATGAAGTCGGAAATCCTGGGCGAAGACCTCTCCAAGCTCTGGCCCATTTCCTACGAAGGCCAATCCGACACCGCCTGTTTCGACAACGCGCTCGAATTCCTCAACATGGGCGGCTACTCCTTGCCCCACGCCATGATGATGCTGATCCCGGAAGCCTGGGCCGGCAACCCGTTGATGGACGAGGACCGCCGCGCCTTCTACGAATATCACGCGGCCCTCATGGAGCCATGGGATGGCCCCGCCGCCATGGTATTCACCGATGGCAAGCTGATCGGCGCAACCCTCGACCGCAACGGCCTCCGCCCCGCCCGGTACCTTACAACCGATGATGGCCACGTGCTGCTCGCTTCCGAAATGGGCTGCCTGCAATTTGCCGAGGAACACATCACCCGCAAGTGGCGCTTGCGCCCGGGCCGGATGCTGCTCATCGATCTCGAGCAGAAGCGCATCATTTCCGACGATGAACTGAAGAAATCACTGTCCAAGGCCCACCCCTACAAGGAGTGGCTTAAGCGCAACCAGGTCGTGCTGCGCGACATGCCGAAAGCCAAAACCACCCGCCCGAAAATCACCGTGCCGTTGCTCGATCGCCAGCAAGCCTTCGGCTATACGCAAGAGGATTTGAAAATCCTCATGGCGCCCATGGCCCAGACCGGCCAGGAAGCCGTGGGCTCCATGGGCAATGACGCGCCGATTTCGGCGCTCTCCGATCGCCCCAAGCTGCTCGACACCTATTTCAAGCAGAACTTCGCGCAAGTCACGAACCCGCCCATCGACCCGATCCGCGAAGAATTGGTGATGTCGCTCGTCTCCTTCATCGGACCGCGCCCCAATCTGCTCGATCTCAAGGGTGCATCGAACCATATGCGCCTCGCGGTCTCTCAGCCGATCCTCACCAACGAGGAGCTGGAGCGTGTCCGCACCATCGGCACTGTCCGCGAAAACCCTTTCCGCACCGCCACCATCGACATCACCTACGATGTCGCGAACGGCCCCGAATACATGGAAGCCGCCCTCGATTCCGTGTGCGATCTCGCCGGCCGCGCCGTTCGGGACGGCTACAACATCATCATCCTGTCGGATCGCGCCGTCTCCGCCGAACGGGTGCCGATCCCTGCGTTGCTGGCGACCTCCGCCACGCATCATCATTTGATCCGCAAGGGCCTCCGCACCGCCGTCGGACTCGTGGTCGAATCGGGCGAGCCCCGTGAAGTGCATCAGTTTTGCGCGCTCGCTGGCTATGGCGCGGAAGCGATCAACCCCTATCTGGCCTTCGAAACGCTGGAAGCTATGCTCCCCGTTCTGGAAGAAAAGATCGCCGGCGCTGAAGCAGCGAAGCGCTACATCAAGGCCATCGACAAGGGCATTCTCAAGGTCATGGCCAAGATGGGCATCTCGACCTTCCAGTCCTATTGCGGCGCGCAGATTTTCGATGCCGTGGGCCTCTCCACCAATTTCGTGAAGAAATATTTCACCGGAACGGCAACGCAGATCGAGGGCGTTGGGCTGGCGGAGATCGCCGCGGAAGCCTTCCACCGCCACGAGGGCGCCTTTGGCGAGAGCCCGGTGCTGCGGACAGCGCTCGAGGTCGGCGGCGATTACGCCATGCGCCTGCGCGGCGAAGCTCACGTATGGAATGCCGAAACGGTCGCCAATCTGCAACACGCGGTGCGCGGCAATTCGAAGGAAAAATATCGCACCTACGCCAAACTGATCAACGATCAGTCCGAGCAGCTCAAGACCCCGCGGGGATTGTTCCGCATCAGGCCGAACGATGAGATGGGACGGAAACCCATCGCCATTGACGAGGTCGAGCCCGCCGCCACGATCGTAAAGCGCTTCTCGACCGGAGCCATGTCCTTCGGCTCGATCAGCCGCGAGGCGCACACGACGCTGGCGATCGCCATGAACCGCATCGGCGGCAAGTCCAACACCGGCGAGGGTGGCGAAGAAGCCGACCGCTTCCAGCCGCTGCCCAATGGCGACAGCATGCGCTCAGCCATCAAGCAGGTGGCCTCCGGCCGCTTCGGCGTCACGGCGGAATATCTGGTCAACTCCGACATGATGCAGATCAAGATGGCCCAGGGCGCCAAACCCGGCGAAGGCGGACAATTGCCGGGCCACAAGGTCGATAGCGTCATTGCCCGCGTGCGCCATTCAACACCCGGCGTCGGACTTATCTCGCCCCCGCCCCACCACGACATCTATTCAATCGAAGACCTGGCGCAGCTCATCTTCGATCTCAAAAACGTAAACCCCGCTGGCCTCGTCTCGGTGAAGCTCGTTTCCGAAGTGGGCGTCGGCACCGTCGCCGCTGGTGTTGCCAAGGCCCACGCCGACCATGTGACCATCTCCGGTTACGAAGGCGGCACCGGCGCCTCGCCACTGACTTCGATCAAGCACGCCGGTTCGCCATGGGAAATCGGTCTTGCCGAAACCCAGCAAACATTGGTTGCCAACGATCTCCGCGGACGCATCACGGTGCAGGCCGACGGCGGCATCCGCACCGGCCGCGATGTGGTGATTGCCGCCCTCCTCGGCGCCGACGAGATCGGTTTCGCCACAGCACCCCTCATTGCAGCCGGCTGCATCATGATGCGGAAGTGCCATCTCAACACCTGTCCCGTTGGCGTGGCCACCCAGGACCCCGAACTGCGC
>JBGTNZ010000263.1:0-9688 GCA_041742805.1 Aestuariivirga sp. | reverse complement strand
GGATAGGCCGCGAGATTTTGTTTCAAAACGGCGAGGGCGGCCGTTTACGGTCTTGCAATAACATACGGGTTAAGTCGCCGGCATCGTGAGCCAGCAGATTAACATCCATTTCAAGCGAAAAGCATTTGTTGCTCAGTTCCTCGCATCTCTGTTTTTAACCGCATTGATGACATGGATGGCGTGGCTTGCATGTCTTACCTTAGACCCAGATTGGCATGCCCCAGTGCGACGGTTTCATCGGCTAATGTATAGGTTTCTTGAATTGCTTCCGTCCTGGATCAGAGCCCCTCTTCTGGGATCGCCCTCTCTCCTCTACTTATATTTGTTTGGTCCGGGAGTCGTTTCAGGCATTGGGCATATACTCCGCCGCGAACCTGTGGCCGTTCTGGATGAACGGGGCATACGCGGCTGGACCCCCTTTGGGGCGTGCAGTATTGCCTGGATGGACGTAACGCGGATCGAGGTCAAAAGACCAAAGCCCCACAGCCTCGCATCATTTTTTACCATCAAAATTCACGGACCACGCCCGCGCGGTTGGCAATGGGCTCCTGCAAATATCGCGCTTATGTCTAACATCATGATGATTGATGCTGCCGATGTAATGGCTTTTCTGCGCAAGAGGCGTTTCGATTTGTGTGAGGCGCTAGAATAGCGTCAGTTAATTCACTGTCCTCCACATGGCAGCTTCACCGAGTTCTTGGACCAGGCTGGCGTGGGCTGCTATTTCGGCGGCGGTGAGCCGCTCGGCAAGAGGACGGGGGCGCACTGCAATCGTGGCGGTTACCTGCAACTCGATGGTGGTTCTGGTTTCGATCGCGGCAAGGGAAAGGGTGGTCTGACGGCCGCCGATCAATTCGATGTAGACATCGGCCAGCAGTTCCGAGTCGAGGAGCGCGCCATGTTTGGAGCGTCTTGAATTGTCGATGCCGTAGCGCTTGCACAGAGCATCGAGGCTGTTGGGCGCCATGGGATATTTCTGGCGGGCAAGGAGCAGCGTGCAGACGGAGCGTTCGGGCATGATTGGACTCTTGCCCAGCCAGGCTAGTTCGGCATTAAGGAAACCCAGATCGAAACTCGCGTTGTGAATGATGATGCGGGAATCGGCGATGAATTCGAGGAAATCGTCGGCGATGTTCGAAAACACCGGCTTATCGCGCAAAAACGCGGTGTTGAGGCCGTGGACGGCCTCGGCTTCGACGGGTACCGGCCGCCCAGGGTTGATATAGGCGTGGAAGGTGCGGCCGGTGGGCACGTGGTTGAGGAGCTCGAGAGCCCCGATCTCAACCACCCGGTGACCCTGAGAAGGGTCGAGCCCGGTCGTTTCGGTATCGAGGATTATTTCCCTCATGGTTTGCCCGCGTGATTCGTCAAAAGATTAGCCACAATATCGCGAACCTGCGCTGCGGCGTAATCCATGCCCTTCGATGTATCCACAACATAGTCGGCGCGGGCGCGTTTTTCGGCATCGGGCATCTGACGCGCCAGGATGCGGTCCAGTTTCTCCGGCGTCATCCCGGGGCGTTCCAGCACCCGTTGCCGCTGGATTTCCGGCGGCGCCGAGACCACGACAACCGCGTCGACTTCCGTTTCGCGGCCGGTTTCGAACAGGAGCGGGATATCGAGCACGGCGATATTTTGGCCGGACGCCCCGCATCGTTCAAGAAATTCGTTCTGACTCTTGCGAACGATCGGATGGATGGCTCTCTCCAATCGCTGCAAGGCATCGGGATCATTAAGCACACGGCTCGCCAGAATTTCGCGATTGACGGAACCGTCCACGATTGTCTCTGGAAATAATCGGGCAACGGCTTGTACCGCCTCTCCGCCCTTCCGGTATTGGCGATGGACTTCGGCATCGCTGTCAAAAACCTCGATGCCAAGGGCGCGGAACATTTTTGCCGTTTCGGTCTTGCCCATGGCGATCGAGCCGGTGAGGCCCACTACGATCATGGCGCATAACCAGGGTCGATGTCGCGGGCCACGAGATCGTAGAGAGCCGGGGTGACTTCGGGACGCTTGCCAAACCACAGTTCGAATCCCCTGACTGCTTGATGCAAGAGCATGCCCAAGCCGTTGACAGTGGGGTGCCCGCGCCGCGCCGCATCGACGAGCAATGGCGTTTGCAACGGGCTATAGACGATGTCGGTGACGATAGAGGCCGCCGGCAAATGGCCGAGGCCGATGTCGAGCTCCGGCTGTCCGGTCATGCCGAGCACGCTGGCGTTGACCAGTAATGCGCAATCGGCCAATGCCACGTTCCGGTCTTTCCACGGCACGGGCTTGATGGCGGAGCCAAATTTTACTCGCAGCTGTTGGCTCCGCTCAAGCGTGCGATTGGCGACGGCGATTGCCGCCATTCCTTCTTCCACCAGTGCGCCCACGATGGCCATGGCGGCACCGCCCGCGCCCAGGATGACGGCCTTCTGGTTTTTGAGTTTCAGATCTCCGGCGCTGGCGAGATTGGCAATGAAACCCTCGCCATCCGTGCTGGTGCCGAAAAGTGTTCCATCACGCCGGTAAATCGTATTGACCACGCCGAGACGTTTTGTCATTTCATCGGCGGGGGTGACAAGATGGAATGCCCGCTCCTTATGAGGAATGGTGACATTGCAGCCAAGATACTCGCTTGCCGGCAATCCTTCGATGAATTGCTCCAAAGCCCCTGCTTCCACCGGCACGCGGAGATATTCCCCCGCGATGCCGTAAAGCCTGAGCCAATAATTGTGGATGAGCGGCGATCTTGAATGGCCGATGGGCCAGCCGATGACACAGGCCTTTTTCATGAGCCGATCTCGCCGGTTGACCGCAAAAATTCCAGGAGGGGGAGCAATGGCAGGCCGAGGATGGTAAAATAGTCGCCTTCGATATGCTCGAACAACTGGAGACCCGGCCCTTCAAGCTTGTAGGCGCCAACCGAGGTGCAGGCATCGGCGCCAACAGCCGCAAGATAATCTTCAAGAAAGCGATTGGAAAAATATCGCATGGTCAGTTCAGCCCGGTCGCTGTGCTGCCACAACACGGCCTCGCCCTTTGCACAGCACACCGCTGAAATGAGCGTGTGCGTTTTGCCCTTTAATTCCGTGAGTTGAGATCGTGCGTCTTCGAGGCTTGCCGGTTTATCAAAAGTCTTTCCCGAAAACGACAGCACCTGATCGGCGCCGATCACCAAATCCTCCGGGTGGCTTATCGACACGGAAAGGCACTTGGCTGAAGCCAAATGCTGCGCCAGCGCTTCGCGGGCAAGACCCGGCGCGCGCTGCTTCAACTCATCTTCATTTACCAGTGGCTTCTCCGCCACGAATTTCACTCCGGCATTCTCCAGAAGCCGGCAGCGAATAGGACTGGTCGATGCCAGGATAATGGCCATGGTTTAAGCCGGTTGATTGCGTTCCGTCAGAAGATTGAGAACGGCGGCGGCGGTTTCTTCAACCGAACGCCGTGTCACATCGATCATCGGCCAGTTTTTCTCTGAACAGAGTTTCTTCATATGGACCATCTCATCGGTGATGTGGCGTGGGTCGGCATAGGCCGTTTCACGGGTTTCGTGCAGAGTCAGCAGGCGGTGCCGCCTGATCTGGGCAATGCGTTCGGCGCTGGCGATCAAGCCCACCACAAGCGGGCCCTTTAATTCGAGAAGCGGCAGCGGCAGCGGCGTTCCCGGTACGATCGGCACATTGGCGGTCTTGATGCCGCGCTGCGAGAGATAGATGCTGGTCGGCGTCTTCGATGTCCGGCTAATGCCGAGAAGAACGACGTCGGCCTTGTCAAGATCGTCGGTGTTCTGGCCGTCGTCATGGCTCATGGTGAAATTCAAGGCTTCGATGCGGCGGAAATATTCCGCGTTGAGCGCATGCTGGCCGCCGACATGCGGCCGCGATTGGGTGTTCAGATATTGCGCCAGGCTGTTGATCACGGGATCGAGAATGGAGATGCTGGGAACGCCGAGGCGCGCGCAATGCTGCTCGAGGTGATGGCGAAGATCGGCGTTGATGATGGTGAAAAGGACGATGCCCGGCTGACGCTCGATGTCGGCGAGGACGCGCTGAAGCTGCTTTGGCGTGCGCACGAGAGCATAGATATGTTCGACGGGGCGGTAATCGGAGTAATGGGCGGCGGCGGCGCGGGCTACGGTATTCAGAGTCTCGCCGGTTGCATCGGAGATCAGATGCATGTGAAAAAATCTGGCTTCGGGTTTTGCGTTCATCGGGGCTGAGAGATGTGGATGGTTTGTGGACAACTGGCTTGGCCCCCGCGCAGATAGCATGCCCGGCGCGATTGTCCCCAAAGTTTTCAGCCGATGCTCCGAGGCGTAAGTCTCAGCAGGAACTGTGGGGATAAGATGAAAACCTCCGCAGGCTTTGGAAATGGACAAAATTAACGCTTTGTTAAGAGATGTAAATTTTGGGTTAAGAAATTGTCTCGAATCGGCACTGGGGCCTCAGGCGTGTGGACCAGCGGGGGATAAGCCTGTATCCCGGATTCAGGCGGCCCTACTAAGAATCCTAAAGATAGAAAATAGGACTATGGATGAAGGTCTCTGTGCATGGAAAACCTCTGCTCGATGTCTTGAATGGCAGAAAACCAGGAAGGAGGCCGATCTGGTTCATGCGTCAGGCAGGGCGCTATTTGCCGGAGTACCGGAAGCTTCGAGAACAAGCAGGATCATTTCTGGAACTTTGCTCCCGACCCGAACTCGCAGCAGAAGTGACCCTGCAGCCATTGCGGCGGTATGACCTCGATGCGGCGATCGTGTTTGCCGACATACTGGTCGTACCCCATGCCATGGGTTTGCAATTGCGTTTTGAAGAGGGCGAAGGGCCAATTCTTGAAACGGTTCGAAGCAAGGAGGATGTGGAAGCGCTGAAACCGCTGAGCGAATCCCCTGAGGTAAGCGCGGTTTATGAAACCCTTTCTCGTGTCCGATCAGAACTAAGTGACGCCATTTCCCTGATCGGATTTTGCGGCGGGCCATGGACGGTCGCCAGTTACATGATCGAGGGTGGGAGTTCGAACCGGGAATTGTCGAAGGCTATCGCTTCTCGTGGCGAGAAGTGGTTCCAGCATCTAATCGACAGGTTGGTCGAGGAGTCGGTTGATTATCTTTCCGGACAAATTGAAGCCGGAGCCGAGGCCGTGCAAATTTTCGATTCCTGGGCTGGTGATTTACCGGTGGAGTCTCGAAAACAGTTTATCGAGAAGCCCCTTGCAGCATTGGTGATGGGCGCGCGCGCGCGCCACCCCGGCGTTCCCGTGATTGTGTTCACGCGGGGCGTAGGATTTGGCCATACCGCGATCCAGACGGCGACGGGGGCGCAGGGCATCAGCATTGAATCGGAACTTTCAATCGAATGGGCGCGGGATGCGCTGGCCGGGACTTGCGCGGTGCAGGGAAATTTGGATCCCGAGATATTGCTGGGGCCGGAAGATGTGGCCCGGGAGGCGGCTGCGCGATTATCCGCACTGATGCCGATGGACCGGCATATCTTCAACCTGGGACACGGAATCAGGCCAACGACGCGGCCGGAAATGCTGACCGCGGTGATCGATGCGGTTCGGATGCATGATGCTGGCTGAAATGTCTCTTTGGCTGAAGGCGGCCCATGTGATCTCGGTGTTCGCCTGGATGGCGGGCCTGCTCTATTTGCCGCGCCTCATGGTCTATCACGCGATGGCCCCTGTTGGAGGTGCTGTATCGGAGCAATTGAAAATCATGGAGCGGCGACTCGTGCGCGCGATCATGCTTCCAGCCGGCATCGCGTCGTGGCTCTTTGGCCTGTTGACAGCCCTACCGGGCGGATATTTTGCCAAGTTTGAAGCGTGGTTTGCATTGAAATTGCTGCTCGTTGCGGGGTTGACCGCCTTTCATGCCTTGTTGCACCGGTATGTCGCAATCTTTGCGGGCGATGGAAGACCGCGCGACCATAAGTATTTCCGAGTTCTTAATGAAATTCCGACGGTTGTGTTGATCGCCATCGTCATATTGGTAATCGTCAAGCCTTTTTGAATTTGGTGTTGGCGTTCGCACGCGAAGTTGTTATATGGGCGTGTCAGGCAAGCTTGCGGCATCGTGAGTGACCCTCGCATCCCTCCCTCCCCTTGGCCGGTTCCCGCGGGTACCCGCCCTCCCCAAAGCTAACGGTCACATGACGAACATATCCGAGTTGAAGGAAATCAAGCTTCAGGATTTGAAGCTGAAAACGCCGGCAGAGCTGGTGAGCCTGGCGGAGGAGCTGGAAGTCGAAAACGCCAGCGCACTTCGCAAGCAGGAACTGATGTTTGGGATTCTCAAAAATCTTGCGGCGCGCGAGATCGAGATCATCGGCGAAGGCGTTGTCGAGGTTTTGCAGGATGGCTTTGGCTTCCTGCGCTCGCCCGACGCCAACTACCTTGCGGGGCCGGACGATATTTATGTGAGCCCGAGCCAGATCCGGAAGTTTATTCTCCGCACCGGCGATACGGTGGAAGGGCAGATCCGCAGCCCGAAAGATGGCGAGCGCTATTTCGCGCTGGTCAAAGTCAACACCATCAATTTCGAAGATCCTGAAAATACCCGGCATAAGGTGCACTTCGACAATCTGACGCCGCTTTATCCCGATGAAGCCCTCGAGATGGAGACGGCCGATCCGACGAAGAAGGATTATTCGACCAGGGTCATCAATATCGTCGCTCCCTTGGGGAAGGGCCAACGCGGATTGATCGTGGCGCCGCCCCGCACCGGCAAGACGGTGCTGCTGCAAAACATCGCACATTCGATCACGTCCAATCATCCCGAGTGTTATCTGATCGTACTGCTCATCGATGAGCGGCCCGAGGAAGTGACCGACATGCAACGCTCGGTGAAGGGCGAGGTCATCAGCTCGACCTTCGACGAGCCGGCAACGCGGCATGTGCAAGTGGCGGAGATGGTGATCGAGAAAGCCAAGCGCCTCGTTGAACACAAGCGCGACGTGGTGATCTTGCTCGATTCGATTACGCGGCTGGGCCGGGCCTACAACACCGTGGTGCCCTCCTCCGGTAAGGTTTTGACGGGCGGTGTTGACGCCAATGCGCTGCAACGGCCGAAGCGGTTCTTTGGCGCCGCGCGCAATATCGAGGAAGGTGGATCGCTGACGATTATCGCGACTGCGCTCATCGATACGGGCAGCCGCATGGACGAAGTTATCTTTGAAGAGTTCAAGTGCACCGGCAATTCGGAAATCATCCTTGATCGCAAGATTGCCGACAAGCGGGTGTTTCCCTCCATCGATATCCTGCGCTCGGGGACGCGCAAGGAAGAGCTTCTGGTCAAGGGCGACATTCTCAAGAAGACCTATGTGCTGCGGCGCATTCTCAATCCGATGGGGACGGTGGATGCCATCGAGTTCCTGCTCGACAAGCTCCGGCAAACCAAGACCAATGGCGATTTCTTCGATTCAATGAACGCCTGAGGCCAAATCAAGCGTCGCGAGTGCGTCGTTGATCTCAGCTTCGCTGTAGGCGGGCGTTGCGCACGCCATTCCCCGGCAGATAAAAAGGGTGGGACGCGGGTCGGCCGTGAATTTGAGTCTGGCCGGATGTACAGATGGCAAACCTTTCGCTGAAGTGATTCTATGGATGACCGCGTCGAGTCCCGTGCCGGTTATCGCTTTCAAAAGAAGCTCCCTGGGGACCTCCCCTGTCGCAACGATCTGGATGGGGTCGCGGAGATAGCGGATATTCTTCAGGTAGGTTGGGGCCGCGAAGGGATTGCTTTGAACTTCCGCTGCGAAACACTCACCGATTTTCTGCGCGAGATCGAGGTAGCCCGATGAGCCCGTGTAGTGATGAAGCGCCACGAGGTTCGCAATCATGACGCCATTGGCGTTGGGCGTGGCGTCATCGTGGATGGTGCGGGTCACGACGGGAAGCTCGCTCACACGCTTTGAGGCAAAGAGATAGCCGCCGCGTGCTGGGTCCCAGTGATTGTCAAACAATGCCGCGGCGAGCTGCAGGGCTGTGGTGATAAGGGCTTGGCCGCCGGTTAGAAGATGAAGAGCGCGGCAGGCTGTTATCAGATTGGCGTAGTCATCAGACGTCGCCTCGTGGCGGGCGTCGCCATTCTTCGACGAATGCATCAGCCTGCCGTCCTGCCAGTGAATGCGCATGAGGCCGGCCATGGCGTTTTCGGCCGCGGCAGCCCACTCAGGCTTGTCGAATACGAACGCGGCTTCGGTCATGGCCGCGATCATCAAGCCATTCCAGTCGGCGAGGACTTTGTCGTCAAAGCCCGGAGGTACGCGGGCCTGGCGGGCGGTCAAAAGAATTTTGCGTTGGGCCGCGAGTTTGGTTTCGGCCACGTCGTCTTGCAGGGTTGGCTGGTGCGAGCGGTTCAGGATGTTGTGGCCCTCGAAGTTGCCATCACCGGTCACGCCGTAATGGCGGCAAAAGGACGAAGCGCCGGGGCCGAGAAGCCGGTCGATTTCCGCCTTGCTCCACACGTAATACTTGCCCTCCTCGCCTTCGGAATCGGCGTCGTAGCTCGAGGCGAAGACACCCTCTGGCGTGGTCATTTCACGCAGAACGAAACCTAGCGTTTCACCGATTCGGATGCGGAACAGCGGATCGCTGGTTTTCAACCAGGCTTTGGTGAGCAGGGAAATGAACTGGGCGTTGTCGTAAAGCATCTTTTCGAAATGGGGGACGAGCCAATTGGCATCGACGGAATAGCGGGCGATGCCGCCTCCCAGATGATCGTAGATTCCGCCTTGTGAGATTTGTGTGAGGGTGTTTGTCACCGCAGCTGCACGGCTGGGATGGTCGGTATGTTGAGAGGCTGCCCACAGGAAATCAAAAATGGGGGCTTGGGGAAACTTTGGAGCGCCTTTCAGCCCGCCGAGCTTCGGATCAATGGAATTGAGAATGATATGGGCAGCCTCGGAAACCTGCTGCGCGGTGATCTCGCCCTGGTGCTCGCGAAGCGGTTCGGAATTTAGGGCCGCCACGATCGCCGTGGAACTGCTCTCGATCTTGTGGCGTTCGACATTCCATAGGCGCGATATTTCATTCAGGATGTGTTTGAAGCCGGGGCGGCCATACTTTGATTCCGGAGGGAAGTAGGTGCCGCCCCAGAAGGGCTTGCCATCGGCATCGAGGAACATGGTGAGCGGCCAGCCGCCCCGTTCGCCCAGCGCATGGAGTGCTGTCATGTAAACCTTGTCGACATCGGGGCGCTCTTCGCGGTCCACCTTGATGTTGATAAAGTTTGCATTCATGAGATCGGCGGTTTCCTGGTCCTCGAAACTTTCATGGGCCATGACGTGGCACCAGTGGCAGGCGGCGTATCCCACCGAGAGCAGTACCGGCTTATCCTCGGCTCTCGCCTGTTGAAACGCCTGTGGGGACCAGGCCACCCAGTGAACGGGATTGTCCTTGTGCTGAAGGAGATAGGGGCTAGTTTCCTGGGCGAGGAGATTTCCGGTCATGGCTCTGTAAGACTCGTGGGGGCATGGGGTTGCGAGGGGGAGGCGAGAAAGAATCGATTCGATGCCGGAATGACCAGGTCAGATACGATATATGCGGTTTCGAGCGGTGCGGGTAAGGCCGGTATTGCCGTCATCCGTGTGAGTGGGCCCGGGGCGGGTGATGTGGTGATTGCACTGGCCGGAAGTCTGCCCCAACCGCGCCGCGCCGTTGTGCGAAAGCTAAGCGATCCGGTGCGGGAAGACGTGCT
>JBGTNZ010000262.1:0-2510 GCA_041742805.1 Aestuariivirga sp. | reverse complement strand
GCCAGCCGGGGCGGCCCCGGCCCCAAAGGCTCTCCCAGCCGGGTTCATCGGCGGTTGAAAGCTTCCACAGGACGAAATCGCCGGGGTTGCGCTTGTGGGGCTCGACGGCGACGCGGGCACCCGCCTGCTGCTCATCGAGATTGCGGTTCGACAAGGCGCCATAGTCCGCCATCGAGGGTAAATCGAACAGGACTTCACCGCCGGCTTCATAGGCGTGGCCGCGGCTTAGCAGCGTGACGATCAGTTCGATCATCTGCGGAATATTGTCGGTGGCGCGCGGCTCGACCGTGGGCGGAAGAACGCCAAGTGCGGCAATATCGTCGTGGAACTGCTTCGTCGTCCGCTCTGTCAGTTCGCCGATCGAGATACCTTCCTCGCGGGCGCGCGCATTGATCTTGTCGTCGACATCGGTGATGTTGCGCACGTAAGTCACATGCTCCGGCCCGTAGAGGTGGCGGAGCAGCCGGAACAGGAGGTCGAAGACAATCACGGGCCGCGCGTTGCCGATGTGCGCGAAATCGTAAACCGTGGGGCCGCAGACATACATGCGCACGTTGGCGGGATCCAAGGGCCTGAACAGCTCCTTCTTCCGGGTCAACGTGTTGTAAAGCGTCAAAGACATAGGTTCTCTCGGGCTTGACCGGCCCGGGAACGCTTCATCTGATTTTAAGTCAAGCGGCGCCCGGCCAGCGGTTATCGGCTAGCTGCAAATAATAATGCCGCAAGTGTTAACGGCATGGTGGGGCGCGGTTTTCATCGGAGGCGCAAAATGATGGAAAGCCCCCGCCCCGTCAAGTGCGGTGCCAAAACAGGGTTGTCATGCCGTTTCCAGCCTACTTCCGCGCGAAGCACTCCCCTATTCATGGTGAATGACCGCCGCCGAGCAGAGGCATCATCGGTTAGGTTTAGCGCTCGTCGCCATGGCGGCCCTTGCCTGGTCGTCGTCCGGGCTGTTCGTCCGTATTATCACCGCCGATCTCATGACCATGCTGTTCTGGCGGGGCATCTTCTCGGGAAGCGCCCTCCTGATCCTGTTCTTTATCATTGAGGGTCGCAAAGCCCTGAGTATCCTGAGGGGATCAAGATTGCCAGCCTTCGCGGTCGCCGGGCTGTCGGCGCTGGGCATGATCACCGGTATCGGCTCCCTGCGTTATACCAGTGTCGCCGATGCGATGGTCATCTTCGCTACGTTGCCGTTCGTTACCGCCGGGTTGGCCTATCTATCTATCGGCGAAAAGCCGGCACGCTCAACGCTCATCGCCAGCGTCGTGGCCTTGGCGGGCGTTGGCCTCATGATGTGGGGAAGCACATTGGGCGGCAGCCTGTTCGGCAAAGCACTTGCCCTCACCATGACCTTCTGCATGGCGGGCTTCACTATCATCATGCGCCGCCACCGGGATGTCGCCATGCTCCCGGCGATGGGGATTTCCGGCTGGATCTGTGCCGCCTTCACCTGGTCCTTCGCCCAACCGTTCGACGTGTCGGCGGCAAATCTGGCGCTTATTGCAACATTCGGAGTCGTCCAGAACGCGGCGGGCCTTGCCCTCTACACATTCGGTTCCCGGCGCGTGCCGGCAGCCGAAGCCACCCTCATTGCGGCGCTGGAAGTTCCCTTGACGCCCTTCTGGGTGTGGTTGCTGCTGGGCGAATTGCCACCACAACACACAATCCTGGGTGGGGTGGTGGTGCTCGCCGCATTGTTCGGCCATATCCTGATGGAATTTCGCGGAAATGCGGTGGGCGAGCCTCAACCGTTCCGCCCACGGCCCTGACAATCAGGCAACGACCGTCGCCGCGCTCTGGCCGAACAGTATCTTCCGTTCTTCGTCGGTCATCGGTCTTGAGTAGGATGCCGTCACGCCCTCATAGGCTTTGATCGTCGCAGGCCGTGCCGCAATCGTGTCGAACCAGCGTTTGAGATGAGGGAAATCCACGATCTTCTGCTTGTGGCGCTCGTGCGGCACGATCCAGGGATAGCACGCCATGTCGGCGATCGAATAATCGCTCGCGATAAACGGGCGGTCCGCCAGGCGTTTATTGAGCACCCCATAAAGGCGGCTCGTTTCGTTGGTGTAGCGCTCCATCGCATAGGGTATCTTTTCAAGCGCATAGTTATTGAAATGGCCGTTCTGACCGGCGATGGGCCCGAGGTTAGCCATCTGCCAAAATAGCCACTGAAAAACCTCGAGCCGTCCACGCAAATCTTCAGGCATGAACTTGCCGGTCTTTTCGGCGAGATAGAGCAGGATGGCGCCAGATTCGAACAGCGAAACCGGGGCGCCACCGCCGGCCGGTTCATGATCCACAATGGCGGGAATGCGATTGTTCGGCGCGATCTTCAAGAAGTCCGGCTGGAACTGCTCGCCCTTGTTGATGTCAATCTTGATGAGCCGGTATGCAAGACCCGCCTCTTCCAAAAACATCGTAATCTTTTCAGGATCCATCTTCCATTCCGCCACATGCTTCATCAACTGATCATACTCATTTACACGCCGACCGCCTGATAACCA
>JBGTNZ010000261.1:0-3897 GCA_041742805.1 Aestuariivirga sp. | reverse complement strand
CTTGGCCTTGAGCAGGCGTGGATTGACGGCGGGCTCGTGCTCGAACACATCCAGCCCGGCGCCGCCGAGCTCGCCTGCTTCCAGCATGCGGGCGAGCGCATTCTCGTCGATCACTTCGCCCCGCGCCGTGTTGACGATGATCGCCTCGCGCTTCATCAGCTTGAGGCGCCTCGCCGACAGCAGATGGAAGGTCGCGGGTGTATGCGGGCAATTGATGGAGACAATGTCCATGCGGGCCAGCATCTGGTCGAGGCTTTCCCAATAGGTGGCCTCCAGTTCCTCCTCCACCTTGGCGTGGACGGGTTTGCGATTATGATAGTGGATCTGCAGGCCGAAGGCCTTGGCGCGGCGCGCAAGGGCAGTGCCGATGCGGCCCATGCCGATGATGCCCAGGCGCTTCCCCCAGATGCGGCTGCCGAGCATCCAGGTCGGCGACCAGCCCTGCCAGCTATTGTCGAGGCCGATCACCTTGGCGCCGTCGATCAAACGCCGCGACACCGCCATGATGAGCGCCATGGTCATGTCGGCGGTGTCTTCGGTCAAGACGCCCGGCGTGTTGGTGACGGTGATGCCGCGCGCCACCGCGGTTTCGACATCGATGTTGTCGACACCGGTGCCGAAGTTGGCGATGAGCTTCAATTGCTCGCCAGCTTGCATGAGGATCGCCTTGTCGATGCGATCGGTGACGGTGGGCACCAGCACTTCCGCCTGCTTGACCGCCTCAATCAGTTCGGCCTTCCCCATGGCCTGATCGGTGGCGTTGAGCCTGGTGTTGAACAACTCCATCATCCGCGTTTCCACGGCATCGGGCAGCTTCCGCGTGACGATGACGAGGGGCCTGCGCTTGCTCATGTCCGGGTCCTGCTCCCCAACCGCCGTTGACACAATGTTAACCCGCCGGGAACAATCGTGCCACTGTTACGAGGGGCTTCCATGATTGCGCGGCTGGACCAGTCGTGTAAACTGCTCCGCGGGCGAGTCGCATAGGGCCGGTAGGTAAGGGGAATTACGCGAATCATGGCCAGGAATCGGGCGGGGGTCCGGCGCATAGGCTCAATCGTTCTGGCGGCTGCGTGTTTTGCCGTAGCGGTTGCGACTGGCTGGTCGCTGTTCGGCAAGCGCGTTGAATCACAGGCCAATGTCGCACCTGCTGGGCCGGCGGAAATCACAGGTTCTATTGGAATCAATTCCACCGGGCTGCCGATTCCCCGCTTCGTTTCCCTCAAGGCGGAAAAAGTGAATGTGAGGCGAGGGCCCTCGAGCGAGCATGCCGTGGCCTGGGTCTTCCAGCGCAAGGGCATGCCGGTTGAGATCGTGGCGGAATTCGAGAACTGGCGGCGCATCCGCGACAGCGACGGCGAGGAAGGCTGGATTCTCCAGAACATGCTCACCGGCAAGCGCACCGCCGTGGTGGCGCCGTGGCGGCGGGGCCAGGCCATGCCGCTTTATCATGAATCTTCCGGCAACAGCGCGCTTGTGGCCAAAGTGAGCGCCGGCGTGGTCGCCGAGATTTCCTCGTGCACGGGTGAATGGTGCGCGATCAGCGCGCAAGGCTATGGCGGCTGGATCGAGCAGACGATGCTGTGGGGTGTCTACCCCGGCGAGGCGGTCGACTAGTTCAAAGGTCAAGACGGAAACCCTCGTGGCTCGCTTTAAATCCAAGTGAATTGTAGAAGCGATATGCGTTCTGGCGCGATTTATCCATAAAGAGCTGCACGAGCCCGCACTGTCGCTCTTTACATCGCGCGATGGCCCATCGCAAAAATGAGGTTCCGTGACCTGACCCTCGCAACGAGCTCGCGATTCTTACGGACTCAATTTGGGCTCGCCACATTCCTTGCCGCGAAAGGCCGGGAATGAATGTGACCTGAAGGCACCCCACGATCTCATTTGCCAGCAGGGCGACAGCTAGAATCTGATTCTCATCCCTTGCAATAGCCGTGAAAGCCGCGTCATGCGCGGCGGAGAGTGCACCCTCCTTTTGCTTGCCCAAATTATCATCCATCAAAAGCGAGAGCACAGCGGGAATATCTCCACGCTCGGCCATCCGCATCGAAAGTTCGCCGGTCAATGGGCTTCCTCCCAGTTCTGGGCGGCGCGGGCATCGACGTGCAGCGGCACGGTGAGTTTTAGCGCAGGCTCCGGGGCTTTTTCCATCACGTGCTTGACGAGCGCCATGGTGCGTTCGGCCTCGGCGTCCACTACTTCGAAAATCAATTCGTCATGGACCTGGAGGAGCATTTTTGCCGAGAGCTGCGCTTGGCTAAGGGCTTCATGCATGCGCGCCATGGCGCGGCGGATGATATCGGCGGCGGCGCCTTGAATGGGGGCGTTGATAGCGGCGCGCTCAGTATTGGCGCGCTCCGAGGCATTGGGTGAATTGATGCGCGGGAAATGGCAGCGGCGGCCGAAGATGGTTTCCACATAACCCTGCTCGCGAGCCGCCTTCTTGGTTGCCTCCATGTAGTCGCGAATGCCGGGGAAGCGGGCGAAGTAAGTTTTGATGTAGTCACCCGCTTCCTCGCGGGAAATCGACAACTGGTTGGCGAGGCCGAAGGCCGAGATGCCGTAGACGATGCCGAAGTTGATGGCTTTCGCCCTCCGCCGCACGCTCGCGTCCATGCCTTCGACGGGCACGCCGAACATTTCGCTCGCGGTTGTCGCGTGAATGTCGAGACCGTCGGCGAAGGCTTTCTTCAATTGCGGAATGTCGGCCACATGGGCCAGCACGCGGAGTTCGATCTGCGTGTAGTCGGCGCTGATCAGCTTGGAGCCCGGCGGTGCGATGAAGGCGGCCCTGATCTTGCGGCCCTCCTCGGTGCGGATGGGAATGTTTTGTAAATTGGGTTCCGTCGATGCCAGGCGGCCTGTTGAGGTGGCGGCCATCGAATAGCAGGTGTGAACGCGGCCAGTCTTGGCCTGAATGTAGCCCGGCAATGCGTCCGTATAGTTCGAGCGGAGCTTGGCGAGCTGACGCCAATCGAGCACGCGGCGCGCAAGGTCAACGCCCCGGGAGGCGAGGTCTTCCAGCATATCCGAATCCGTGCTCCAGGCGCCCGTCGCCGTCTTGCGGCCGCCCGGGTAGCCCATGCGGCCAAAGAGGATATCGCCCAATTGCTTGGGGCTGCCGATATTGAAATTTTCGCCGGCGAGATCGTAAATCTGCGCCTCGAGCAGAGCCGCCGCCGTTGCAAACTCGTTGGAAAGTTTGTTCAGCAGTTGCGGGTCCACGAGGATGCCTTCGGCTTCCATTTTTGCAAGAACGGGCACCAATGGGCGTTCCAAAGTCTCGTAGGCGCTGAGCTTGCCTTTCTGCATCAGGCGCGGCTTGAGGAGTTTCCACAATCTGAGCGTTACGTCCGCTTTCCCGGCGGCGTAGTGAGTGGCCCTGTCGAGAGGCACGCGATCAAATGAGATTGACGATCTGCCGGAGCCCGACACTTCCTTGATGCCGAGAGGCTTGTGGTTGAGATGGCGCTCCGACAATTGAGTGAGGCCATGGCCGGTATCGCCGGATTCGAGAACGTAGGAGATGAGCATGGTGTCATCGACGGGCCGAACGCCGATGCCGTAGCGGGTAAGCACTTCCATATCGGCCTTGAAATCATGGCCGATCTTGAGGATGGACGGGTCCTCGAGCAGCGGTCTTAATTGGGCGATGGCCCCGTCGCGGTTGATCTGTCCCGGAACCGGCTCTCCGCCAAATAGTCCACTGCCTTCACCACGATGGGCCAGCGGAATGTAGCAAGCTATCCCCGGCGATATTGCCAGCGAAACGCCGACGAGACCCGACTGCATGACATCAGGTCCATCTGTCTCGATTCCGATAGCGATCAGGCCCTCTTCATAGGCGGTGGCAACCCATTGATCGAGCCGATCAAGCGAGAGCACGGTGTC
>JBGTNZ010000260.1:0-2709 GCA_041742805.1 Aestuariivirga sp. | reverse complement strand
GTTTTCGCCACTAGGATCGAGCCCAGCGAGCATTCGCCAACGGCGAAACGGATTTCGGCATTGGCGCCGCCGGCGCGATAATCGGTGGGCGTCATGCCCAGCATCTCGTCCGCTTTTTCATAGAATCGGGCGCTGGCATTGAAGCCGGCGGCATAGATGGCTTCGGTGACCGAGTTGTTGCCGCGGAGCTTGCCGCGAACTTTATCGGCGCGGTGGGCGGCGGCGTACTCCTGGGGGGTGACACCCGTCACCGTTTTGAAGACGCGGTGGAAATAGCCGGGGCTGAGGCCCGCCGCCTCGGACAATTCGGCGAGCGAGGGGATTTCTTCCGCCTCCTCGATCAGCCGGCAGATGCGGGCCACCGTTTCGGCATTGTGCGCTTCCAGCGAAGGCTGGTCCGGCTTGCAGCGCAGGCAGGAGCGGAAGCCTTGGGCCTCCGCTTCCGCAATCGTGGCGTGGAAGCGGATATTTTTTGGGTTCGCCGTCCGCGAGGGGCAGGAGGGGCGGCAATAGACGCCAGTGGTTGACACGGAATACCAGAACGAGCCGTCCGCCGCGCGATCCCGCGCCAGGACACGGGCCCAGCGCGGGTCATCTTGAACTTTGGACGCTGCCGTTTTTTCCGCCATTAGGGTGCTCATCGTTTCTTCTCCGGATTGCCATGGGAGAAGATGGCATGCCGTGAACTGCCGCACACTCCGGCTCTTGCTTTCAAATCCAACGAACCGGACAGACCTAGTCTGCGTCCGAGAGCTTTTCGAGGTTTTCGTTGGCGCGCCGGGTGGCGGCTTCGAAGCGTTCTTCGAAGCTTAGCATGTTCTTTTTGGGCTCCTGATAGTAAGCCGTGAGCTTCAGGAGACTGACGAAAGTTTTATTGAGGGCGCGGCCCCAGAAACGCATGGGGCGATCGAAATCGAACAGCAGGATGACGCGCTCGTCTTGCGTGTCGTTCCAGACTTCGTGCTCATAGGTATCGTCGAAGACAAAAATCTCGCCCGGCCGCCAAACATTGATCGTAGGCCCCACGCGCATGCGGCACTTTTCCGCCTCCTTTGGGATGATGAGGCCGAGATGGGCGCGGAGAATGCCCTTGGTAACGCCGCGATGGGGCGGAATATGATAGCCCGGGCCGAGTATCGAGAACCATGCGGTCTGGAGCTTGGGCACGGCCTCGAGCAGGCGCGTGGTGACGGGGGCTTGCTTGCAGTTTTTATCGAGCTTCTCGCCGAAGCCGAACAGGATGAAGGTCCGCCAGTTGGCGCCCTTGGCAATCCGCATCTGGTCAGGCGAGACCTCTTGGAAGACAGGGATGGCTTCGCGGTGCTTGAGGATTTCCTGAACCTCGGCTAGGATCGGCTGCCAATTATCGGTGAAGCTCTTGAGGAAGGGGAAGTGCCTTGACTCCATCACCGGAGCATCGCCAACGGTCGACTGGCGGCCGAGAAAATTGGCAAGCCCACGGATGAATTGCTTGCCATGGCGCTTGATGCGCTTGCGCCGGACCTTGCGGAAGCGCTTGACCCACTTCGGGCTGGTGGTTTCGGTCGTGTGTGCCATGGCAAGGGCTTAGCGCAAGGCCAAGGCAATCTCAACCCGCGCTGGCCAAGCGCGGGTTTTGCCGCTAATTCAGCGCCAACAAAGAGGTGGCCGCCATATGTGGATACGAACGCAATTGAAAATCGGTTGGAGCGACCTACTGCTGGGCGCGGCGCGGTGTCTGTTGCCACCGGTCCGAGCGATCGAACTGCGCCGGGCCGAAAGTTTCTTTGCGGACGACGGCACGTGGATGGCTGGCTTCTCGGTGCGCACGGGCTTTGAACTCCTGCTCAAGGCCATGGAGTTGGCGCCGGGCGACGAAGTGATTTTCTCGGCCGTCAACGTCAGAGGAATGGTGAAGATCGTATCCGAGATGGGGCTCGTGCCGGTGCCTGTCGATATCGGCTTTGGCAACATGGCGCCGTATCCCAAGCTTCTCGCCGCCGCAATCACGCCGCGCTCCAGAGTTTTTATCGCCGCGCATCTATTCGGCACGCGGGCGAAGCTCGACGAGGTGTTCGCGCTTGCCAAGCGCCACGGGCTTCTGACGATCGAGGATTGCGCCCAGGCCTTTAACGGCAAGGCCTATCCCGGTGCGGCAAACGCCGATGTCACCATGTTCTCCTTCGGGCCCATCAAGACGGCGACGGCGTTGGGGGGCGCACTCATCCGGGTGAAGCAGCCCCATCTCCTTGCCCGCGTGCGCGAACTGAATGCGGCTTATCCTACCCAGACCGAAAGAAAGCAATTGAAGCGCATCATCTCGGCGGCGGGGCTGAAGATCCTGTCCGCGCCACTCCTTCTCGGCATGATCTACCGCTACTACAAGAAGCAGGGGCGCAATTATGAGGAGGAACTCGCCAACCAGGTGCGCGATGTGGCCCCCCTGAAGCAGAAGGGCGGGCTTCACTATCAACCTTCCGTCTCGCTATTGTGGATGATGAACCGCCGCATGCAGCAGTTGTCGGGCGCGGATATCGCGCTCCGCACCGGCAAGGGCCAGCGCCTCGCTGGATTGCTGGGCGACGCCGCCGTTATTCCCGGACAGGCATCGCAGCATCACGATTATTGGCTGTTCGCGCTGGTGACAGACCATCCAGCCGAGCTCACGGAGGCGTTGCGCGAAGCAGGCTTCGACGCCGGGGGCCTGCCGCGTTCGCAGACGGTAAAAGC
>JBGTNZ010000259.1:0-4088 GCA_041742805.1 Aestuariivirga sp. | reverse complement strand
GGCCGGACTTGGATTGCTGGGCTAATGTCGAAGCGGCGCCTGTCCAATCCCTGGAGAGCGATTGCAATTGCAATACCGCCGCGGAGGCCCAGGCGAGGCGCGGATTGAGTTTCAGCGCGCGTTCGGCATGGACTTTGGCGCTGGCGATGTCGCCCGCCTGCCGGGCCTCGCTGAACAGGCCGCGAAGGCCCAAGGCCTCGGTGTCGGGCGATTTCGTCATGGCCTCGAAGATGCGCTTGACGGAAGCGCGGTCGCCCTTGAGTTGAGCCGCTTGCGCCGCCAGCACATTGACCAGCGGCTCATCGGCGAGCGCATTGCCGGCAATCGCCGCATGTCTCGATGCAGCGGCGGCATCGCCAGCGCCCGCCGCGATGATGCCCCGCGACAGGGATTCGTAGCCTTTGCGATTTTTGCGAAAGCGCCAGTATTCGCCCATGGATCGTGGGCTCCGCCACAGCCGGCGAAAGAGGCCCCACAGATAGAGCAACAAAACCAGGCCAAGCAGGGCAATTGCCACGGCTGCGACGACCGAGGTCTGAATTTCCTTGCCCCGCCACTGGACGGTGACAGTGCCTGGATAATCCGCCAGCCACGCAAAACCCGCAGCCACGGCTACAAGAATGGCGAAGCGCCAGATCAGGCGAATCATTGGTTCGCTTCCCGCGCTGCAATCACCAGATTGACGGCTTTCGCCATGTCTTCAAGGGCTGCTTCGAGTTTGAGCCGCGCCGCCGCCCGGTCGCGCCAACGGCTGATGGCAGAGGGCTTCTCGCCTTCGGCTGCATCGATTTGCGCGATGGCCTGGGGGAGATCGCCGGCCTCGGCAAGTGCAGCACAATTTTCGGCAAGGGCAGGCCAATCGGCCTCGCCGATATCGCGGATGGTCACGACGGAGGTGATCGCGCCCCAGAAATTATCCCAATAACCGCCGCTGGCGGAGGATGTGTCCGTGACGGGTTGGGGCAGCGTGGCAATGTCGTTCCGCAGCTCAGCAGCGAGACCCTGCGCATTGGGCAGGCCTTGATCGGCATGGGCGTTGAGAACGTCGTTACCGCCAACCGAGGGAACCACACGGACAATGCGATCAAGCTCTTCGCGATAGGGTGTGCCAGCGGCGATCTTGGCGCGGATGTCGGAGAGAGATTGGCGGAGCGCACTCACAAGGCTCGCATCGTCGCCTGTACCGCTGCCGCCCTTCAGGCTGGCCACATCCTTTTCAAGCGCATCGAGGCGCTGGCCGATGGCGGCCAGCGCGCCGGAGTCGACCGTGCCGTCGCTCGTGCCGCCGGAGGTTACCGCGGTGCGTAGCTTATCGAGATCGGTCTTGATCGACTGAAAAGATTTTTCGGCGGCGGCCAGTCGCGCTTGCATTTCGTCCCGCGCGGTTGCCGCGTCCTTGAGCGCCGCTTCAAGGGACATTGCCATCTCGCGCGCCTGATCGGCGGTGATGCTGACAGCGAGGAGCTGGCCGCCCGTGGTTTTTGCATTCGCTTCAATAGTGTCGATACGAGCTTGCAGGCCCTGCATCTCGTTGCTTGGAAGGTAGGAGGAGAGGACGTCGCGGTAGAGCCAAGCGCCGGCCAAAAAACCAACGATCAATGCCGCCAGAATCCAGCGTGACGATGCGCCAGCTTTTCGGTGGGCCGGCGACGGTGGCGGCGGGCTCACATCCGGGGCGGCCGTTTCCGGTTCAGCGGTCACATCCTCCGCATCAAGGTCGATCACCTGCGGCTTGACCGCCGGTTCGGAATCGTCGTTTGGGTCTGTGGCCATGGGCGTGGAACTAGCGGGTTCTGTATGCCGGTTCAAGAAGCGCCAGCATCGCGGCCTCGTCCGGCGACTTTGCGACAGTGCGGGACCAGGTTTTGGGCAGCGTCGCCGCGACGTTTTTGGACAGACAGAAGTAGTGGGCCGAAGCCGCCTCTTCACCCAGCCCCGCATCCCAGATGATCTTGCACCAGATGCGGGCGCTGCGCGGTGAATAGAGCAGCACGCCATCAACCGTGCGGTTGCGGAGGGCTGCGTCTGCGGGGCCGGGGTCTTTGGCCTGCACGGCGTCATAGACGATGCTGCGCCAGCAATCGAAACCTGCCTTGTGAAGCTGGCCCTCGAGGTCGCCCGCTGTTTCGTTGCCGGAAAGGTAGAGAATGGGACCGTTGTTAGGTTGAAGCATCTTCCGAACATGCGCCACTAAGCCGTTGATATCGCCGCCCTCAGCCTCGACATTCAGGAAGCCTGCGTCCTTCGCCGCCTGCAACGACTGCGGACCGACCGTCAGCATACGGATTGATTTCAGTTGCTCATGTCCGGTGAGGGACCGGATGCCATTGGCGCTGGTGACGACGATGGCTTGATAGGGAAGCTTGCGGATGAACACCGGCTTGCGAGGCACGATGCGAAGCAGGGGCATGAGAATGACATGGTGGCCCAGGGCTTCCAACTTTGCCTTGAGCGGGCCGCCGTCTTCCTCGGGGCGAGTGACGATGATGTTCATGTGAAGGCGATAAGATCGCCGCCGCGGGCTTTCACTTCTTCACCGGCATCGCGGCCCATGCGTTCAGCATCGGCGGGTAAGCCTTCGCGCGTGGTTTCGAAGCAATGGACGCCATCAAGAGTCAGAGCGTGGCCACGGAAGCGCAGGATGCCGTTTTCAAGTTTTGCATGGCCCGCGAGAGGTGTGCGGCAGGAGCCATCGAGGGCGGCAAGAAAAGCGCGTTCGCATGAGACAGCGATTTCTGTGTCGCGGTGATTGATCGCGGGCAAAATATCGGAGGCCGCTTTGTCGTTTGACCTGATTTCAAGGCCGATGGCGCCCTGAGCGACGGCGGGCAGCATCAACTCTAAAGAGATGAGAGAGGTGATCTTGTCCGCAAGGCCAAGCCGGTTGAGGCCCGCGGCGGCGAGAAACGTCGCCTGGGCTTCACCGGCGGCAAGCTTGCGCAACCGCGTCTCGACATTGCCGCGAAACAGTATGGTTTTGAGATCGGGCCGCATGCGCAGAAGCTGGGCGGTGCGGCGTACCGATGATGAACCGATGGTGGCGCCACGGGGAAGATCCGTGATGCTCGTCGCAACCGGACTGAGGAAGGCTTCGCGTGCATCTTCACGCGGCAGGAGCGTGAAGATGACAAGTCCATCCGGCAGGCGCGCCGGCATGTCTTTCATGGAGTGAACGGCGAAATCGATGGCTCCCGCCAGCAACGCCTCTTCGATCTCCTTGGTGAACATGCCTTTGCCGCCCACTTCGGTGAGCGGGCGGTCGCGGACGCGGTCGCCGGTGGTGGTGATTGCGACGATTTCGATCTCGGCCTCGCTAAAACCATGGGCCGCCATCAAGCGGGCGCGCGCCTCGCGGGCCTGAGCCAAGGCAAGAGGCGAACCTCGGGTTCCGATTTTCAGGCGGGGCATTTGCAAGTCATATCCGGGCGATGCTAGAGCGAAGCCATCTCATAGCCACTCTCTCCGGAGACGTCATCAGCCCCATGGCCGCAGCGGCGACCCATATCCTCGGCATCGAAACTTCGTGCGACGAAACCGCCGCCGCCGTGATCCGCCGCAATGCCGATGGCTCGGGAGCGATCCTCTCCAATGTGGTGCGCTCGCAGATCGAGGACCATGCACCCTACGGCGGCGTGGTGCCCGAAATCGCCGCTCGCGCCCATGTGACAGTGCTTGACCGGCTGATCAAACAGGCGCTAGCGGAGGCCGATCTCGGGTTCCACAATATGGATGGTGTTGCCGCAACGGCGGGACCGGGACTTCTCGGTGGTGTCATCGTGGGACTGACCACGGCCAAGGCCATCGCGCTCGCCCATGGGAAGCCTCTCCTCGCGGTCAATCATTTGGAAGGACATGCGCTGACGCCGCGGCTTCTTGGCCCTTGTCCTTTCCCCTATCTGCTTTTGCTGATTTCCGGCGGTCACACGCAGTTCCAGAGTGTTGAAGGGGTGGGACGCTACCTCCGCCTTGGCACGACCATCGACGATGCATTGGGCGAAGCCTTCGACAAGGTGGCGAAGCTGGTGGGGCTAGAATTCCCGGGAGGGCCGCAGGTGGAGATACATGCCAGGCGCGGCGATGGGCGGCGT
>JBGTNZ010000258.1:0-8799 GCA_041742805.1 Aestuariivirga sp. | reverse complement strand
TTCGGGCGGGGGCGCGGAAGACAATGCCGACCGCGACTATGCAACGCCCTCGCTATCGTTGCGCACAACTTATACCGATCCGCCGGTGTTCAAGCCCTATCTCCAGGCGGCCTACGAACCGCGCTATTATTTTCGCAAGCGGGACCGCGACGGTTTGCAACGCTCATCGCAAGGCTTCGCGGCGAGCGCTGGCGTGGTGATCGACCGGGCGCCGTTCTGGAGCGGCGACCTCGCGGTCACGCATCTATGGCGCGACTATGAGGATGCTGCGCTTAAGAGCAACAGCGCGTTCGGCTTGACCGGCAATCTGACATGGCGGCCGGATGAATTGACCGAAATCGTGCTGGCGCTGGGGACATCGCTGGATGATGCGGTGTCCACCGCCTCATCGAGTAATCGCAACTGGACGGGACGGATGGATGTCGCCCATGGGCTTCGCGACAACATTGATGTGCTGGCGGGGGTTGGTGTTGAAATCGAGGAAACCGCGGGCGGAGACGATATCACCTACGACGCGAATCTGGGGCTCGCGTGGAAGCTCGGTCCCTCCCTCGCCTGGACCGCGGGTTATGATGTGACCTGGCTCGACGCCGCAGTATCGGCACGGAGCTATACGGAACACCGGGTTTCGGCGGGGCTGACGTTGAGCCGGTAATGCGGACATCCCGCTTTGTCATCACCGCGCTTGTCGCGGGCCCCATCGTGCACCAAGTCCGCCAGGGAGCGTTGAGAAATAGGTCGCCGGAATGAATCCAGCGACGACAGGTTTTGATTGCTGTCCCAACTCGGTCATCCCCGGACTTGTTCCGGGGACCCACGCCGAACCAGAACCTCACCATCCAGACTCGGCACAATGGGTCGCCGGAATAAATCCGGCGATGACAATTTTTTTGTATGTCGCTAAAGACCCCCACTCCCCTCGAGAATCTTTCTGAGCGCAATCTTGAAACCGGGGCTGAGGTCCGGGCGTTCGAGGGCGAAAGCCACATTGGCGGAGATGAAGCCCACCTTGTCGCCGCAGTCGTAGGTCGTGCCTTCGTATTTAACGCCTGAGAATGGCTGACGGGCCATGAGGCGGATCATTGCGTCGGTGATCTGGATTTCGCCGCCCGCGCCCGGTTCCTGTTTTCCGATCTCGGCGAAAATTTCGGGCTGGAGAATGTAGCGGCCGGAAATGATGAGGTTGGAGGGTGCCGCTTCGCGCTGCGGTTTCTCCACCATGGCGTCGATGGTGAACGAATTGCCCTGCCAGCCGGTGGCGCCGACTACGCCATAGCGGCTGACATTTTCCCAAGGGACCTCTTCCACCGCGATGACATTGCCGCCGCCGCGCGCGTTATAGACGTCGATCATTTGCTTCAGGCAACCCGGTCTTGCGTGCATGACCATGTCGGGGAGCAGCAGCGCGAAAGGTTCGTTGCCGATAATGTCGCGGGCGCACCAGACGGCGTGGCCGAGGCCCAAAGGTTCTTGCTGGCGGGTGAAGCTGGTTTGTCCAGCACCCGGCAAATCCTGTTCGAGGGAATCGAGCTCCGCGGATTTGCCGCGTTTGCGCAGCACTGCTTCGAGTTCGAACTGCTTATCAAAATGATCCTCGATCACGCTCTTGTTGCGGCCGGTCACGAAGACAAAATGCTCGATGCCGGCCTCGCGCGCTTCATCGACAGCGAGCTGTATTACGGGGCGATCGACCACCGTCAGCATTTCCTTGGGCATGGCCTTGGTGGCGGGGAGGAAACGCGTGCCGAGGCCCGCCACTGGAAAGACGGCTTTTTTGATCGGTCGTGGCGGCATATTAACCTCGTGTTAAGCACATCGCCGGGCTGCGGTGCAACGTTAAGCGGCCCTTTGCACAGGTCAACAAGAATTGGCGCGACGGATTACGTAGCGGGTGGAAATTCAAATGAGTGTGCTGGTTACCGGAGGCGCGGGCTATATCGGCAGCCACATGGTGCTGGCGCTCACTGACGCGGGCGAGGATGTGGTCGTTCTCGACAATCTGTCGACGGGTTTCTGGTGGGCCGTCGCATCGAAGGCCAAGCTTGTCGAGGGCGATGTGGGGGATGAGATATTTCTCAACCGCGTCATGTCGGATCATCGCTTCGATGCGGTGGTGCATTTCGCAGGGTCCATTGTGGTGCCGGATTCGGTCAGCGATCCGCTCGGCTATTATCTCAACAACACGGTGAAATCGCGGACCCTGATGGCGGCGGCGGTGCGGGCGCAAATTCCGCGATTCATTTTTTCCTCGACAGCAGCGGTCTATGGCAATCCCGCCAGCCTGCCGGTTTTTGAGACAGCAACGCCAGCGCCCATTTCTCCCTATGGCACTTCGAAGCTGATGACCGAATGGATGCTGCGGGACGCTCACGTCGCTCACGGCTTGCAATATGTGGCGCTGCGTTACTTCAACGTGGCGGGCGCCGACCCTGAGGGCCGCAGCGGGCAATCAACACCGCGCGCCACCCATTTGATCAAGGTTGCGTGCCAGACAGCACTTGGCCAGCGCAGCCACATGGATGTGTTCGGCACGGATTACGATACGCCGGACGGCACGTGCCTTCGCGACTACATTCATGTGAGCGATCTCATCGCGGCCCATATGGATGCGCTTGGCCATCTGCGCCGGAGCGGGGATAGCGGGGTCTTCAATTGCGGTTACGGCAAGGGCTATTCGGTGCTTGACGTGATCAAGGCGGTCGAGAAGGCTCATGGCACTTCCATCAAGGTGAACAGGGTGGCGCGAAGGGCGGGCGATCCCACAGCCATTGTCGCGGGGGCGGCGCGGGTGCGCGAGATCTTGGGATGGCAGCCGCGATATGACGATCTGGATATCATCGTGGCATCAGCGCTGGCCTGGGAACGCCATCTGTCCCAGCGCAACGCGGCCTGATTCAGGCCGCATTTGGCGGCTTTGCTCAATCCCTGCTATATTGATTTTATTATCGAAATCACGGGGACGCCATGTTGAAACGATGTCTTGCCGGCCTTTTGATCCTGAGTTGGCTTGGAGCCGCGCCGGCGCTGGCGGATGCGAAGTTCGAGGCCTTCATTCAGTCGCTGTGGCCCATGGTCAAGCAGGCCGGCATCTCGCGGGAACTGTTCGACCGGGCTTTCGCCGGCATCACCGAGCCTGATCCCGCCGTGCTGAAACTTGCCTCGAACCAGCCGGAATTCACCTCCACCACATCGGCCTATCTGGCGAAAGCGGTGACGCCGATCCGCGTCGAAACCGGCCAGCAGATGAAGGCCGAGGAAGCAAGATTGCTTGCGGCCATCGAACGGAAATACGGCGTTGACCGGCACATCCTGCTCGGCATCTGGGGCATGGAATCGAATTTCGGCAAGGACAAGGGCTCCATGAAAGTGATGCGGTCGCTGGCGACCCTCATGTATGCGGGCCGCAAGAAACAATATGCGCGCCAGCAGATCGTGGCGGCCCTGAAGATACTCAAGAAGGGCCTTGTGCCGCCTGAGACGTTCACCGGCTCGTGGGCGGCGGCCATGGGGCATACGCAATTCATTCCGACCTCCTATCTTTCCTTCGCCGTCGACTGGACCGGAGATGGCGTCAAGGATATTTGGGGTTCAAAGGAAGATGCGCTGGCCTCGACCGCGAATTATCTGGCGAAGGCCGGCTGGAAGTCCGACCGGCCCTGGGGGTGGGAAGTTAATCTGCCGAAGGATTTCAACCGCTCGTTGATCGGCCGGAGCAAATGGCGGCCGGTCTCCGAATGGGCAAAGCTTGGAATTACGCCTGCGGCGGGCGGCGATTTCTCCGCACCGCAAGCAGAGGCCTTTGTGATGGTGCCGCAAGGAATGGCGGGGCCACGTTTTCTGGTCACCCGGAATTTCCTGGCGATCATGGATTACAATATCTCGCATTCTTATGCGGTGGCGGTTGGGCATCTGGGTGATCGTATCCGTGGCGGCGGACCCATCCGCGCCTCCTGGCCCGATGTGGAGTATGATTTGAGCTTCAAGCAGCGCGTGGAGTTGCAGAAGCGGCTGAGCGGGCTTGGGTTTGGCACCGGTGGCAGTGACGGGCGCTTCGGGGCGCGAACTTATGAGGCGATTATTGCCTATCAGAAGAGCGCGGGGCTGCCTCTTGACGGCGTGCCTTCGGTGAAACTGCTCGAACGCGTGCGCCGCGGGAGTTAGAGATGGAGATGCTGGTCCGGTTCTTCCTCGTCCTGGCGGTTTTAACCTTGAGCTCGCCATGGATTTCGGCACAGGAGATCATTGGCGGACAGCCGCTGTTCGGCTCAACGGTAGCGCCAGCCGAGCCGCAATCCACCGATGACCAGCAGGATGACGGCGTCCACATCCTGGTCATCGGGGATGGCCTCGCCGGCGGCCTTGGCGCGGGCCTGACCCGCCAGGCTGAACCTGAAGACGATATCTCGGTGACGGTCCGCTTCAACGAAGAATCAGGGATTGCGCGGCCGGAACTTTATGACTGGAGTGAATCCCTGCCGAAAATTCTTGATGGCAAATCCTACGATGCCGCCGTGGTGATGTTGGGCTCCAACGACCGGCAGATGATCCGCTCGGATCCCCTGCGGTTTGCGTTCAATGCGCCGGGCTGGATCGCCGCGTACAAGGCGCGGACCGACCGCATTCTGGATGTGCTTGCCCGGGCCGGATTGAAAATCTACTGGGTGAGCGTTCCGCCGATGGCCGACCCGGAATATGAAGCGGCGATGGAGATCGTTTTGCAACTGCAAAAGGAACGGGTGGAAGCGAAGGGTGCTGTCTTCGTCGATATCCGCAATGCGTTTCTGAATGCCGATGGCGCGTACACGGATACGGGACCGGACGATACCGGCACGGTGCGGAAATTGCGGGCGCGAGACGGTGTAAGTTTCTTCAAGCAGGGCAACAATCGCCTGGGCCAGCTTCTGCTGGCGGCCATCAAGCAGGGCGGCACGGAGACACCCGAGACGGATCAACCCGCCATTGCCGAGACGGATGCTTCGAAGCCTCTGGTTTTTGCCGAGCCGGATAAGCCCCTCTTCGGCCAGCGAGGGCTCGAGGGTGTCGAGGTTTCATTTCGGCCCGACGATTTCGATGCCTCGGCGGTTGCAGCCCTTATCGAGCAAGGAGTTTTCGGCACGGGGCTGGCGGCCTTGCAGGCCATCGCGCAGCCGGGAAGTGCGGCTGAAAAACTGTTCGTTTCCGGTGTGACCGTTGCTGCGCCAGCCGGGCGGGCTGACGATTTCAGCGTGCCGAAGTAACCAAATCCCAACTCTGTCATCGCCGGATTTATTCCGGCGACCCATTCCTCCGCTTACGGATGAATAACGCCCTTGGAAAAATGGGTCCCCGGGACAAGCCCGGGATGACAATGATTTGGCTGCTGCTATCGCGGCAAATCGCTCGCTCCCATAAGGAATTCATCGATGGCGCGCGCGGCCTGGCGGCCTTCGCGAATGGCCCAGACAACCAGCGATTGGCCACGGCGCATGTCGCCCGCCGCGAAGACGTTACCCAGACTGGTGCGATAGGTCTTCACATTTGCTTCGACATTGCCGCGCGCATCGAGCTTTGCGCCCAAGGTGGCCAGCATGCCTTCGTGGATGGGATGAACGAAGCCCATGGCGAGCAGCACCAGGCCCGCCTTGATATCGAAGGCGCTGCCTTCGATTTCCTGCATCCTCGCATCGACGCGCAAGCAGTTGAGTTTTCCGACTTCGCCGTTGTCGCCTGAAAAGGAGCGCGTGACGACGGAGAAATCACGTTCGACGCCTTCCTGATGGCTCGATGACGTGCGCAGCTTAAGCGGCCAGTCGGGCCAGGTGAGCGACTTGTTTTCCGCCTCTGGCGGCTTTGGCATGACTTCAAGCTGGGTGACCGAAAGGGCGCCCTGGCGAATTGATGTGCCGACACAGTCGGAGCCTGTATCGCCGCCGCCGATCACCACCACATGCTTGGCCGTGGCCAGGATCGGGCGATTATCGAGGGGTGGTTCCTTGGAGACGCGGCGGTTCTGCTGTGGCAGAAAATCCATGGCGAAATGAATGCCGTTGAGGCCGCGGCCGGGGACCGGCAAGTCGCGGGGCTTTTCGGAGCCGCCCGCCATCAGCAGGGCATCGAAGCTGCCGGCGAGTTGCTTGGCATCCTGGGTGACGCCGACGTGGACGCCGTAGTGGAAGACCACACCCTCAGCCTCCATCTGCGCGATGCGGCGGTCGATCAAAGGCTTTTCCATCTTGAAATCGGGAATGCCGTAGCGCAGGAGGCCGCCGGCCTTCGGTTGTCTCTCAAAGACATGTACGGCGTGGCCCGCGCGGGCGAGTTGCTGCGCGGCGGCGAGCCCGGCGGGGCCGGAGCCTACGACCGCAATCTTCTTGCCAGTTCTCTCCGATGCGATTTCCGGCTTCAGCCAGCCGTTCTCCCAAGCCTTATCGACGATGGCGCATTCGATCGTCTTGATGGTGACCGGGTTGTCGTCGATATTCAGCGTGCAGGAGGTTTCACAGGGTGCTGGGCAGACGCGGCCGGTGAACTCCGGAAAATTGTTGGTCGAATGCAGATTGCGCGAGGCCTCTTCCCAGTTGCCGAGATAGACAAGGTCGTTCCAGTCGGGAATTTGATTGTTGACGGGACAGCCCGTGTGGCAAAAGGGGATACCGCAATCCATGCAGCGCGCCGCTTGCGCCTTGGCCGTTTCATCGGAAAGGGGAATCACAAATTCGCTGTAGTGCCGGATTCGATCCGAGGCAGGCTTGTACTTGCGCTCCTGCCGCTCGATTTCGAGAAAACCCGTGACCTTACCCATGTTTACACTGCTTGAGAAATATGATATACATGAGATCAAATGTATATCCGAGGAGTTTGTGATGAAAGTTGCGAAATGGGGCAACAGTCTGGCGATCCGTATCCCTGCGGAGGTTGCGGCAGAACTTGGCTTCTCCGAGGGCGACGAGATCAAGGTTGCGCCCAAGGACGGCAAGCTTGTGGCCGAGAAGGAATTGACCGTCGAAGAAATGCGCGAACGCGTTCGCAAGCTTCGCGGCATGATTCCCGCCGGCTACAAATTCAAGCGCTCGGATGCCTATGAAGACGACGAATACTGAACGCTGTTTCATTGATTCCAATGTGCTTGTGTATTTGATCTCGGGCGAGACCTCGAAAGCCGAAAGAGCTGACGAGATTTTGACCTGGCGGCCCGTCATCAGCGTCCAGGTTCTCAATGAGTTCATTGCCGTCGCCAAACGAAAATACAAGCTCGATTGGCCTGCAATAGATGAAGTTCTACAGCTTGCCAAAGCAACTTGCGACGTCTTGCCAGTCACACAGGCAACGCATGAACTCGCAGTATCGATCGCGAAAAACACCAGGTTGCGCATTTACGACGCCTGCATTGTCGCCGCCGCCGAAATCGCCGGCTGTGATCTTCTGTACACAGAAGACCTGAACCATGGCCAGCGCATCGGCAGCGTCATCATACACAATCCGTTTGCATGAGCTTCAGACATCACGCGCTCCTCTGGACGCCGATGGTCAGGCCGTCGCTGGTTTCCTGGGCCTTCTCGAGTTCCTGAAGGGCGCGGGCGTATTCGACGGGCATTACCTTTACGAATTTCGGCAGCCAGGATTCCCAGTTGCCGATGATCGTTTTGGCGCGCGATGATGCTGTGTATTTGTAGTGGCGTGAGAGCAGTTCCCAGATGCGTGTGGCATCGTGCTTATCCATGCGGGCGGTCACATCGACGAGGCCGTGGCTTTCGAGATCGCCGCCGTGGTGGTGAAGGCGCTCGATGGTGGCATCTTCCGCCGGGATCGGAGCGAGATCGACCATGGCGAGGTTGCAGCGCCTGGCGAAGTCTCCCGCTTCATCGAGCACATAGGCGACACCGCCCGACATGCCGGCGGCGAAATTGCGGCCGGTTTCACCGATGACGAGGACGCAGCCGCCGGTCATGTATTCGCAGCCGTGGTCGCCCACGCCTTCTACGACCGCGACGGCGCCTGAGTTACGCACCGCGAAACGCTCGCCAGCCACGCCACGGAAGTAGCATTCGCCGTTGATGGCGCCGTAAAGCACCGTGTTGCCCACAATGATCGAGGTTTCCGGCACGAAGCCGATTTTCTCATGGGGCTTGATGATAAGCTTGCCGCCGGAGAGGCCCTTGCCGACATAGTCGTTGGCCTCGCCGGTTAGCTCCAGCGTCACCCCGTGGGCGGCCCAGGCGCCGAAGCTCTGGCCAGCGACTCCGGTGAAGCGGATGATGATCGTATCCTCTGGCAGGCCCTCATGGCCATAACGCTTGGCGACTTCGCCGGAGAGCATCGCGCCTGCCGTGCGGTCGGCGTTCCTGATCTTGGTTTCGACCTCAACGGGTGTGCGATGTTCGAGCGCGGGCATGGCGTCGGCTATCAGCTGGCGATCAAGGACGTGATCGATGCCGTGATCCTGCGCGGAGGTTTTCCTGGTGGCGACCGGGCCTGTCACATCGGGCTTGGCGAAAATTTTTGTGAAGTCGAGCCCCTTGGCCTTCCAATGGCTGATGGCTTCTTGTTGATCGAGCCATTCGGTCGCGCCGATAAGCTCGCCGTAGGAGGTGTAGCCCATCGCCGCCAGATATTCCCGGACCTCCTCGGCCACGAAGAAGAAGAAGTTGATGACATGCTCGGGCTGGCCCTTGAAGCGCTTGCGCAGTTCGGGGTCCTGGGTGGCCACGCCAACGGGACAGGTGTTGAGATGGCACTTCCGCATCATGATGCAGCCGGCTGCAATGAGGGGTGCTGTGGCGAAACCGATCTCGTCGGCGCCGAGGAGGGCGGCAATCACCA
>JBGTNZ010000257.1:0-4352 GCA_041742805.1 Aestuariivirga sp. | reverse complement strand
CACCAGTCGCATGTCCTTGTAGATCAGCCCTTCTTTGTAGAGTTGTACGAAAACCTTAAGTACGGCCTTCGAGAGGCCCTCATCCATGGTGAAGCGCTCCCGGCTCCAGTCGCATGACGCGCCGAGGCGGCGGAGCTGGCGCGAAATCGTGTCGCCCGATTCTTCCTTCCACTGCCACACCCGCTTGAGGAAAGCCTCCCGCCCCATAGTGCGGCGATCGGTGTTGTTGTCCTGCTTCAACAGCCGCTCCACCACCATTTGCGTGGCAATGCCCGCATGGTCGGTGCCCGGCTGCCAGAGCACATCGCGCCCGCGCATTCGTTCGAAGCGAGTGAGAATGTCCTGGATGGTGTTGTTAAGCGCATGGCCCATATGGAGCGAACCCGTGACATTGGGCGGCGGAATTACAATGGTGAACGGTTTCGCCTTTGGCTTCCTCCCTGCCCTGAAAAACCCGCGCGTCTCCCATTCGCCATAGAGGCGCGCTTCCATTCCGGCAGGCTGAAAAGTCTTATCGAGCATGGGTTGAATTCGGAGCCGGTGATTGAGCTGGCGCTATAAACACCAGCCAGCAGGCCCATGCAACCGCCCTACCCAGCGCTAACGGCTACCACTTCCGCGGCGGCGCCCGGCGCGCCTCGCCGGTAAACCGGATCCCCAGTTTATCGCCCCGCCGCCACATCACCCTGACATCGCGGATCATGTTGTCGCGCAGCGTCACCAAACGGCACTCGTCCGGCACCCCTTCCGGATGATCGCAAATAATCCTGGCACCGGTTTCGGACATATCGCGGATCGTGCAATCGATAATCGACGAATTGCTGTTAAACACGATTTTCCCGTCCTTGAGAACGCGCTGGCGTCTGGCAACCCTGCTGTTCTCTGGGGGGCTATCGTGGCTCATGCGCCGATCATACGCGCCGAAAATCTTTCCAAATGTTGAAGGCTCCAGGAAAGAACGTCACCACTTCCGCGGCGGCGCCGGGCGCGCGCTGCCGGTAAAGATGATGCCGAGGAGTGCCTCCCGCCGCCAGACGACCCGGGCATCGCGAATGGTATTGTCGCCGGGCATCATCAGGCGGAATTCGCCGGGCACCTTGGCCGCATGCAGACACTTGATCCTGGCACCTGTTGCCGAAATATCACGCACACAACAATCGATCACCGATTGGAAGTCCAAGGTTACGATTTTACCATCCTTGAGCACCCGCGAGCGCTGGGCGATGCGGTTTTCGATGCCAGTCATAGCGTCAGATCCCAATATCAGACGCTAATACTACTTATGATTGATTAATCGTTTAATTCACAACCTAAAATTACCGCCCCCGCCGGGCCACTCGCTCGATTTCCTCGCGAACCAGCCTTTCCACCAGCCCCGGAAGATTGGTGTCCAGCCACTGCTTCAGGAGGCCTCGCAGCAGCTCCCGAGTCATGTCTTCAATAGGTTGCCCCTCCGCGCGCCGGGCGAGCAAGGTGTGAGCCAACTGGTTGAAGGCATTGCTGGCGGTCACTTCCGCTTCTCTTGAAAGCATGCCTGGCCGTGCGGCGTAGCCATCCTCGCCCGGTGGTTCATCATCCCAGAAACCAGCCGTCGATTCGGCCAAGCTCGGCCGCAATACGGCGGGTGATGGGCCGGAGGCGAGCCTTCGGGGTCTCGCTGCTTCAGGTTCGCTGTTGAGGATCTCGCCTGTTTGCGTTCGCTGGATCTTGTCGCGCAAACCCTGGATTTCCGCGGCGGCCGCCGAAGTTTCTTCTCCGGCTCTCACTCGCAGCTCGCGCATGGCGCCTTTGAAGAGGGTCCCCTGCGAGCGGCCAGCCGTCGATGACGGCATCTCGCCGATATCGTCGTGGATCGCCCTCCTAATGGATGCGAGCAGATCCTCCATTCTTGGTTCGGCCGTCACAGCTCTTGCCCCAACCCGCCTCAAAGCCCCGCGGCGGACTCAAGATTTAACCCAGCAAGTGCGGATTGTCGATACGGCTTGCGTATTATTCCAGGGTATTCGCGCCCGTGCCGATCCACTTGTTACGAACGGCGCGATAATTCTCTTCGGCATCGTAATAAGGAACATCGAGCCGGAGGTCATAAGCGGTGAGCCGGCCGATAGCCGCGATAAGTTGATAGGCGGCGACCACCCGGTTGCGTTCCGCATTGACTTGTGTGGTCCGGGCGGTAACGACCGCAGCTTGCGCGTCCAGAATATCAAGCGTGGTGCGCGTCCCTGCGGAGAATTCCTGTCTGATGCCTTCAAGCGCCAGCCGCGCGGCGGAGACCGCCTCTCGCGCGGCCGCGATGATCTGGCGATAGGCGGTGTAGGCCCCCCAGGCCGCCGCAACCGCCTGGCGCACCGAACGCGTTACCTCGATAATCTGGATGCGCCTCTGGCTGGCCAGTTGCTTGGCCTCGCGGACCCGCGAATAAACCAGCCCCGCTTCATAGAGTGGCACGGTGAGGAAGCCGCCGACCGCCGCCGATTCCGATCTGTTTCCGGAGTTCTTGAAATCTTTATTGAGATTCCCCTCTGCCCTGATCGACAGTTCCGGCAGCAGGGGCGCCAGCTGCACGCCGATATTATGGTAGGCGGCAACCTCCACAAAAGCGGCGGCGAGAATGTTAGGGTTGATTTCCGCCGCAATGGAGAACGCGCTCTCCAGCGACGCCGGCAAGCCGGTGATTTTAGGATAGCTGAGCTTACCGGGCGCGTGTCCAATGATCTGCACATACCTGGCCTCCGCTTCCCTCAGCGTTGCCTGCTGATCGGCAAGGGTGGCCTGGGACTGGCTGAGGCTCGCCCGCGACTGGGCGACGTCGGTCCGGGTGATTTCCCCTACTCCGAACCGTTCGTTCGAGGCACTGAGCTGGCCCCGCAACACGCCCACGTTTTCCCGCTGCAAAGCAACGAGCTGGCGGCCGCTGTAAACATCCATATAGGCCTGGACGGCGTCGAAGAGGACATTCTGCTCGGTGGCGAGCAGATCCTGTTGACCGGCCCTGACCGTGGCCTCGGCGGCTTTCGTGCCCTCGATGGTGCCAAAGCCCCGGAACACCGGCTGCGATAGCGTGATGGTAAGCGATCCCGGCCTGCGGTCGAGACTTTGCTTGACCGTGAGGGGAGAACCCTCCTGCCTGCTCCTTGAGGTTCCCTCGACTTCCTGAATGTCGCCATTGACCGTTATGGTGGGACGCCAACCCGAAAGCGCCTGGGGCACCTGTTCGTCCGTGGCGCGCTGGCCCGCCCGCGCGGCGTTAAGCGTGGGATTGTTGAGGTAGGTTTGCGCCAGGGCTTGCGGCAGCGTGTCCGCCCAAGCGGTGCCCGTGTGCAAGAGCAACGCCCCCGCCCAGAAAATCCTAGATAAACGCCATGCTGATTTGATTTCCATATCCCACTCGTCAACCTACGCATTTACCTGGTGAATCACCGTCGCAATCTAGCTCACTGTGGCGTCATTGAAACCCTCAAAAACAAAGGGAGCCAGCTTCCTGTTAAAACCTGGCAGCGAAGCGACCGATGCATCGAAAGCTGGCCGGCCCGCCGCGGTCCTGTTGTGGACGGCCCATACATATGCTTTGGCCATTCCCGAGTTACCGAGCACCGCAACAATGCGGCCGCCTTCCGCCGATTGAGCGATGAGGGATTGTGGCATCTCGCCGATACGGCCCTCGACGACAATGACATCGAAAGGCGCGCTCGCGGTGGATCCATCGGCTAATGGCCCCTCGATGATCGAGACATTGGCAACCCCGGAGAGATTGTGCCGCGCCAACGCTGCAAGAGCTGCATCGCTTTCGACTGCCACCACCTCCGTTCCAAGCTGTGCCAAGACCGCTGTGCCATAACCGGTTGCCGCGCCCACATGCAAAACCCTATCGGCAGATTTGATTTCCGCCAGTTGCACGAGCCGGGCAAAAGCCATCGCCTCGATCAGGAAACGCGGCACGGGCCTCTTGGTCAGCGGAATATCTTCATCCATATAAGCCACCGCTTTGAGCGCTTCAGGCACGAAATCTTCCCGAGGAATAGACGCCATGGCAACGATAATCCGGCGGTCGGTTATGCCATTGGGGCGCACTTGCGATTCGATCATGGCCTCGCGGGCCGCGGCAAAATTCAACATGGCAATCCGGTTAACGATCCTGGGTTTTTCTGTAGCGAATACATCTATTCTAGTCCACGGCCGGGTTGTTTCACGAGACTCCTTCGATTATAAGCCGCGTGATCTTGAGGCCTCGTGGCGGAGTGGTTACGCAGAGGACTGCAAATCCTTGCACCCCGGTTCGATTCCGGGCGAGGCCTCCATTTCCACCATCACTTGCCCGGCCGCTGCGCGCCAAAGCCCACGCGGCGCGCCAG
>JBGTNZ010000256.1:0-3450 GCA_041742805.1 Aestuariivirga sp. | reverse complement strand
TCCGCCGTCATGGCCGGGATGCGCGTGGTCGTTGTAGGCTGCGATACGGCGGGCAACGTCGATACCGCCGACCTCAAGGCCAAGGCGGAGCAGCATGCGAAAAATCTTGCAGCACTGATGATCACCTATCCCTCGACGCACGGCGTCTTTGAAGAAGGCATCATCGACATCTGCGATATCGTCCATGCAAATGGCGGACAGGTCTATCTCGATGGCGCCAACCTCAATGCGCAAGTTGGCCTGGTGCGGCCAGCGGAACTCGGCGCCGATGTCTGCCATATCAATCTGCACAAGACCTTCTGCATTCCTCACGGCGGTGGCGGGCCGGGCATGGGGCCGATTGGCGTCAAGGCGCATCTGGCGCCCTATCTGCCGGGGCACCGGGTGGTGCATGGCGTCAATCCGGCGGCGGGGCGCGATCAATCGAAGGGCGCTGTCTCGGCAGCGCCCTGGGGTTCGGCCTCGATCCTGCCGATCTCCTGGACCTACATCGCCATGATGGGGTCCGAGGGCCTGCGCAAGGCCTCGATGATGGCGATCCTCAACGCCAATTACATGGCGAAGCGTTTGGCGCCGCATTTCCCCATCGTCTATACGGGTCCCGGCGGCTACATCGCCCATGAATGCATCATCGACCTCCGCTGGCTCAAGGAGCGCGCGGGCCTGACGGTCGAGGATGTGGCCAAGCGCCTGGTGGACTATGGTTTTCACGCGCCCACCATGTCGTTTCCCGTGGCCGATACGCTGATGATCGAGCCTACCGAGTCGGAGGGAAAACGCGAACTTGACCGCTTCTGCGATGCCATGATCGAGATCGCCCGGGAGATCGCCGAAGTGGAGCAGGGCAAGGCGAACCGCGCCGACAACGTGCTGAAGAATGCGCCTCACACGCACCGCCTGCTGCTCGGCGACTGGAAGCATCCCTATTCCAAGGAGAAGGCCTTCTTCCCGCTCAAGGGTTATCCAAACGATAAATACTGGCCGCCGGTCGGCCGCGTCGACAATGTTTATGGTGACCGCAACCTCGTCTGCACCTGTCCGCCCATGGCGAACTACATGGAGGCGGCTGAATAGCGAGTTTGACAATTGGCCAAATTCTGACTAGTCTGACTAGTCAGAATTGAGATGATGCGATGAACAAACACACCCGTGTGTGGTCCTTGCAAGAGGCGAAGGCCAAATTCAGCGAAGTCGTCCGTCGCGCCCAATCCGAAGGGCCGCAGATCGTGACGGTTCATGGGAAGGAAGCTGTCACTGTCTCGGCTGCGTCTTACAAACGCAAGCCAGGAAAAAAACTGACAGGCGCCGATTTGGTAAAGGCGCTGCAATCCTGTCCGGTTGCCGACTTTGAAATTCCAGGGCGCCCTAGGGATTCGTACATCAGGGATGTCGAATTGTGATCCGATGGCTGACCGACACGAACGTCATTTCTGAAGTTCGGCGCCAGCGGCCCGACAGCAAGGTGCTGGCCTGGATCGGCAAAGTCGATCTTGATTGCCTGTTCACGACATCGGTCAATATCGCAGAATTGCGTTTCGGTATCGTCAATCAGAAGTCGCCCGCTGAAGCGCATCTTCTGACATTGTGGCTTGAGAACACGGTACGGCCCTGGTTCCAGAATCGGATTATCGACGTTGTGGAAGAAACCCTGTTCCGTTGGCGCAGTCTCTTGCGCGAGCTGGAACGCCGGCAACTGCCGGCCCCCGCCGTCGATATCCTTATTGCAGCCATTGCCTTGGAGCACAATCTTTGTGTCGCCACGCGCGATACCAAACCATTTATAGCCGCCGGAGTTCGTGTCCTCAATCCCTGGACGGGAGAACGCTTCAATGGGGCATGATCAAGCGTGCACCAAATTGCCATGCACATTGTGGGTCATCAGCGCGAGCACGGCGGCGAGGCCGAGATACAGGATTGCGTATTGAAGTCGTGTCGATGACGGTATTGAGCGGTAGCGGAGCGCTTCCGGCGAATTTGGATCGTAGCGCCAGGCGGCGATGAGGCTGGGGATCGCCAGAAGGAAGATCAGGATCAGCATGGGGCTTGGAATGTAGAAAAACAACGCCACCAGCATTGGCGCTCCCAGGAACCAGATGCGTGGCGACAGCACTTGCGTGATGCGCCCGCCATCGAGCGGTGACATGGGGATGAGATTGAACAAATTGATCATGAAACCTGAATAGGCGATCGCCATCCAGAGATCGCTGCCTGTCTGCCGCGCCCAGAAATAGGCGGCGAAAGCGGCAAGCGTTCCGACGAACGGCCCGGCATAGGCGACATAGGCCTCGGTTTCGGAATTGCGCGGCTGTTCCCTGAGGTTGATCCAGGCTCCAACGAAGGGAATGAACGCCGGAAGGCCCACATCGAGTCCGCGCTGCTTGGCGGCCATGTAATGCCCCATTTCATGGATAAAGATCATCCCCACGAAACCTGCTGCGAAGGGCAAGCCGTAGATCGTGGCATAGACCCAGATCGTCAACAGCATGCTGCCGGCGGAGATCGCGAGCTTGCCGAGCTTTGCTGAAGATAGCAGCAGGAGAAGAAGCTTTATCATTTTTTTCTCCCTCCCCCTTGTGGGGAGGGGTGGGGGTCTGGTGGGGTCACAGAGGAATTGCTTTGCATAGGGTTGACAGGCCGGAGCGACCCCCACCCTTAATCCCTCCCCGCAAGGGGGAGGGAAAAAACCGCTCAGTTGAGCCGGGTCTTCACCGCTTCAATCGACTCGTTAATCAGTGTGGCGCCCTTTGGGCCCTTGGCGGACTCGGCGACCAGGCGCGTGGCAGCGGCGACGGCGATGTCGGTGGCCACGGTGCGAACATCCTTGATGGCTTGGGCTTCGGCTTGAGCAATCTTCTGCTCGGCTTGCTTGGCGCGGCGCTCCAGCGTTTCGCCGAGCTTGCGGCGGGAGTCGGCGGCATATTCCTCGGCGTCGGCTTTCGCCTGGGCAATGATGTTGACGGCGTCTTTCTCGGCTTCGACCCGCTTCTGCTGATAGCTCACAAGCAGCGCCTGGGCTTCCTCGCGGAGCTGGGCTGCTTCCGCGAGATCCTTGGCGATCTTGGCTGAACGCTCGTCCAGCATGCGCGCCACCATCGCGGGCACCTTCAGATAAACCAACAGAATGATGAACAGGATGAAGGCGACGAGAACCCAGCTCTCGGCATGCCCAAAGAATTCCATCACCGCGCTCCTCTCGCAGCCTTGGAAACTGCGTCCGCCGCGGCATCCTTGGTCACCCTGGCGCCGATCAACGCGCTAACGATGCTCACGGCGATTTCAGCGGCGATGCCTTTGACGTCGGCGAGCGCTTTATTCTTGGCGGCGCCGATTTGTTTTTCCGCCTCCGACACCTTAGCCCCGAGTGCCTGATCGAGTTTGGCGCGCTCCGCATCGATCTCAGCGGAGAGCGCGTTGCGGTTCTCCGTGGCGATGGCCTGCGACTTGGCGCGC
>JBGTNZ010000255.1:0-9908 GCA_041742805.1 Aestuariivirga sp. | reverse complement strand
ACCGGGTGAAATCCTTGAGCGAAGCCGTCGCCTATTGCGTGAACCTGGCCATGGCGGGGGTGGAAAAACCGCCAGCGGTGGCAGAGGCGGAGGCCTCTTGACCGAAGCCGGATCAAATCCGATATGGCTGGCCAAGATTTCATCAGCGAGGACAAATGGCCAAGACGGCAAAGAAGCCAACGGTTTCCAGCTCACAGGACACGCACGAATTTCAGGCCGAGGTGGCGCGGCTTCTGCACCTCATGGTGCACTCGGTCTATTCCGACCGGGACGTATTCCTGCGCGAACTTATTTCCAATGGGGCTGATGCGCTCGACAAGCTGCGCTACGAGGCGATCGCCAAGCCGGACCTACTGGAGGGCGATCCCGCCCTCAAGATCACCATAAACGCTGACAAGACAGCCAAGACCCTGACCGTCGCCGACAATGGCATCGGCATGAGCCGCGATGAGCTCATTGAAAACCTCGGCACCATCGCCAAATCGGGTACGCAAGCGTTTGTCGAAAATGCCAAGAAAGCCAAAGGCGATATTCATCTGATCGGCCAGTTCGGAATCGGTTTTTATTCGGGCTTCATCGTTGCCTCCAAGGTCGATGTCATCTCCAGACGCGCGGGCGCGGAGGAAGCCCATATCTGGTCGTCGGAAGGCACCGGCAACTTCACTGTGTTGCCGGCCGGGCCGGCACAGCGCGGTACGGCCATCGTTTTACATCTCAAGGATGATGCGCTGGAATTCCTCGAGGACTGGAAGATCGAAAGCGTGGTGCGCGCCTATTCCGATCACATCGCGCATCCGATCATGCTTGCCATCGACAAGGAAAGTTCGCGCCAGATCAACAGCGCCAATGCCATCTGGACCAGGCCCAAGTCAGAGGTGACGGCGGAGAACCACAAGGAATTTTATGGGCATATTTCGGGCGACTACACGGATCCCGCCCTCATCCTGCATTACCGCGCCGAGGGCCGCAACGAATACACGGTTCTTCTCTATGTGCCGGGCGAGCGCCCCTTCGATCTCTACGATCCCGAGCGCCGGGGGCGGCAGAAACTCTATGTGAAGCGCGTCTATATCGGCGATGATGTGGAATTGCTGCCGCCCTATTTGCGTTTCGTCCGCGGCGTCATCGACTCAGAGGATATGCCGCTCAATATCTCCCGCGAGATGCTGCAAAACAATCCGCAGGTCGCCGCCATCCGCAAGGCTGTCACCAACAAGGTGCTGGCTGAGCTGAAGAAGTGCGCTGAAAACGATGCGGCCACCTTCAAGAAGATTTGGGAGGTGTTCGCGCCTGTCATCAAGGAAGGCCTCTATGAAGATATGGAGCGCCGCGATCAGCTTTTCGAAATCGCCCGCTTCCGCACCACCAGGGCTCCCTCCGTGACGCTCAAGGATTACATGGAGGGGCTCAAGGAGAACCAGACGGCGATCTATTATCTGACCGGTGAGGACGCCACCAAAGCCGCAGCCAGCCCGCAGCTTGAGGGTTACAAGGCGCGAGATGTCGAAGTGCTGCTGCTCACCGATCCGGTCGACTCGTTTTGGGTGCGGACGGCGATGGGCTTTGACGGGAAACCGTTCAAGTCAGTGACGCAAGGGGTCGCGGATCTCGATCTCATCAAGGTGAAGGACGAGAGCAAAGGCGAAGAATCGGGCGATGGCGCAACACCTGTCCTCATTGCGGCGATGAAACAGGCGCTGGGCGAGCGCGTCAAGGATGTGCGCGTTTCGAAGCGGTTGACCGACAGTGCGGTCTGCCTTGTGGCCGATGGGGCCATGGACCGGACGCTGGAAAAGCTTCTGTCGCGCCAGAAGGATTCAGGCATTTCAATCAGCGCGCCGATCCTCGAGATTAACGCCAGCCATCCGCTGATCGCAAGCTTGGCTAAAACAGCGAAAGACAAGGGCGCCACGTCGGTCGAAGAGGCATCGCAACTGCTACTGGATCAAGCGTTCATTCTCGAAGGCGAGCCGGTCGCCGATCCCGCCGCCTTCGCCACGCGCCTCGCCGGCATGATGTCGCGCGTCTTCGCGTCTTAAGCGAATAATTTCCCGAAGGCATCCATGGTGGTGTTGGCGCCGCAGATGACGACGCCGACGCGCTCGTCTTTTTCCGGGCGGTAGGCGCCGCAAAGAAGGGCTGCGAAAGCTGCGGCGCCGCCGGGTTCTGAAACAAGCTGCGACACTTTCCAGAGATGGCGCTGGGCATCGCGGATGGCATCGTCGCTAACCAGCACTACATGGTCGACATGGGCCTGGGCGATGGGAAGCATCAGCGCTCCGGCGAAGGTTGATCCCAATGAATCGGCGGCAATGCCGGACGGGTTCACGGCGACCGGCTTGCCTGCGGCAAGAGCCGCGGAGAGAGCGTTGCAGGTTTCCGGCTCGACGCCCACGATTTTGATGCTGGATTGGTACCAGGCGGCGATGCCGCCGATGAGACCGCCGCCGCCAACGGCGACAAGCAGCGCGTCGAGATCGGGTGACTGGTCTTCGAGTTCTCGTCCCAGCGTGCCCTGGCCCTGGAGTGTTGGCTCCGCATTATAGGCGTGGACGCTAAGCGCGCCCGTCGCCGTGATATGGGCATCGCAAAGTGCCAGGGCTTCATTGTAGTTCGCACCCTGTTGCACGATCTCGGCGCCATAGGAGGCGATGCGCGCTACCTTGGCGGGCGAGGCGATTTCGGGCACGAAGATTTTTGCCCTGTGGCCCAACGCGTGCGCCGCGTAAGCAACCGCCGCGCCGTGATTGCCGCCGGAAGCCGCCGCGACGCCGGGACCTGACGGATCGCGGCCGATCAGATTGTTGAAGGCGCCCCGCGCTTTGAAGCTGCCGGAATGCTGCAGCAGCTCGAGCTTGAGTGTCACGGGCGCGGCGATCCCGTCGATTTGCATATCCATGACCGGTGTGCGCCGGATATGGGGTGCGATGCGCTGGGCTGTTCTCGAGATGCTATCGCGGTCGATCATGATCCGTGGCTCCCAGCAATGTTAAGCACGGCCGATCCCACGCTGCACTCGATAGCCCGCTCCAGTGTGGTCATCGAACGGCGCAAGGCGTCTTCGGGCTTATGCTCCAGACGCTCGGCGAGATAGAGGCCGGCCAGAAAATCGCCGGTGCCAGGGGGCACGGCGGGCCTCTGCGAGGACGCGCGCTCAAAACTATTTTTACCGGTGATCGCCAATGTCGCAATCCTGCCCGCGCCAGCCGGAATGGATGTGGCCAATACTTCGCCCACGCGCAAGGACCGCGCGGCAGCTATCGCTTCTTCGACATTCCTCACACTGCGGCCTGATAACCATGCGAGTTCGAAGCGGTTAGGCGAGATGCAGGTGGCAAGCGGCAGGAGTTGATCGCGGATGGCTTGCGCGACAGGCAAGGGCACATACATGGCATCGCCGTCGCCAATGATGGGATCGACCAGAACATAAAGTGCGGAATTCTTCTCCCGCATACGCCGGATAATGCGCGCGACGCCGTGAATCTGGTCGTTGGCGGCGAAATAACCGGCCATCACCGCAGCGCATCCCGCCAGGATACCGCGGTCGTCAAGCGCTCCCAGTATTGCCGCAAGATCGGGCGCGGGCACGCGGAGCGAAACCGGCGGGCCGTGGCCGGGATGATTTGAAAGGATGACGGTGGGGACGGCGAGAACTTCGTAACCTCTGGACTGGATGGCGGGGACAGCGGCTGAATTGCCGACATTGCCATAGACCACAGTTGAGGAAATGCTGAGAACCGTTGAAGTCATGTGCCCGCACAATGCCCGGTCACACGGCCGGAGAAAAGCGCCCTTCCCATGTTGCACTGCAAAAGCTAGCTTGCCGTCACATGTGAGGTTTAAATGACAATCCGCCCGCGCCGCAGCGTTCTCTATATGCCCGGCGCCAATGAACGCGCGCTCGAGAAAGCAAGGACCATTGCCGCCGACTCGCTGATCCTCGATCTTGAGGATTCGGTGGCGCCCGATGCCAAGGCGGAGGCCCGTTCCAAGGTTGCGGCGGCAGTCGCCTCTCGGGGCTATGGGCGGCGCGAACTCATCATCAGGATCAATGGTCTCGATACGCCCTGGGGGGTGGACGATCTCAAAATGGCGGCGGAAGTCTCGCCCGATGCCGTGCTCGTTCCAAAGGTGGCGCGGCCTGGCGATATCGTTAATGCGTCGCGCATTTATGGCGCGATGGGCGGCGCTGAAACCACCCGCATGTGGGCGATGATGGAAACGCCCATGGCGATCTTCAACGTTCGCGAGATCGCCTCGGTGCATCAGGTGGCGAGGCTCTCTTGTTTCGTGCTCGGCACCAACGATCTGCAGAAGGAATCGCGGGCGCTGGCGACGGGGGGCCGCTTCGCCATCCTGCCCTGGCTGTCGATGACATTGCTGGCAGCGCGCGCCTATGGGCTCGATGTGATCGACGGCGTTTACAATGACTTCCGGGACGAGAGGGGCTTTCGCGCCGAATGCGAACAGGGCCGCACGCTGGGGATGGACGGCAAGACGTTGATCCACCCGGCACAGGTTGCGGTGTGCAACGAATTGTTCTCGCCAGCGCCCGAAGAGGTTGCATGGTCCCGCCGCATCATCGAGGCCTTTGTGTTACCCGGGAACAGCGCCAAGGGCGTCATCACCGTGGACGGGCGGATGGTGGAGCGCTTGCATCTCGCCATGGCGGAACGCGTCGTCTCGATCGCCGAGGCGATTGCGCCATGAACAAAACCAATCCCGGTAATTTCTTTGAAGACTTTCACTTAGGTCAGGTCATCCGCCATGCGACGCCCCGCACGGTGTGGCGAGCGGATATGTCGCTTTATATAGCACTTTATGGATCGCGCTTCGCGGTGCCGAGCGCCAAGAGCTTTGCCCGGGCGGTGGGCTACGGCCAGGCGCCCATCGACGATCTTCTGGTGTTCCATGTGGTGTTCGGCAAGACGGTGGCCGACATCTCGCTCAATGCGGTGGCCAATCTGGGCTACGCCGATTGCCGTTTCCTCAAGGCTGTCTATACGGGCGATACGCTCAACACCGTTTCGGAAGTGATCGGCCTCAAGGAGAATTCCAACGGCAAGACCGGCACGGTCTATATACGCTCAACCGGGTATAACCAGCGCGACGAGGCGGTTCTGACCTTCGTGCGCTGGGTCATGGTGAGGAAGAAGGATGAAGCCGCGGCGGCTCCTGCCCCTATCGTGCCCGGCCTGCCGAAAACGGTCGATCCCGACTCGCTTGGCAGGGCTTGCCCGCCCATCGATCTCAACAGTTGGGACGACGATCTCGCCGGTTCGCCATACCGCTTCGACAGCTACACTGTTGGGGAAAAGATCGACCATGTAGATGGCATGACGGTGGAAGAGGCGGAACACCAAATGGCAACCCGCCTCTACCAAAACACGGCGAAGGTGCATTTCAACCAGTTTTCGGAAAGCCGGGCGCGCTTTGGCCGCAGGCTGGTCTATGGCGGGCATGTGATCTCGCTGGCGCGGGCCCTTTCGTTCAACGGCCTTGCCAACGCCTTCCACATCGCGGCGATCAATGGCGGGCGGCATGTGGCGCCTCTGTTCGCAGGCGGCACGGTGTTCGCCTGGTCGGAGATCGTGGCGAGAGCGGAACTACCCGGCCGAAGCGACGTCGGCGCGCTTCGCATCATTACGCGGGCCACGCGCGATCTGCCGTGCACGGAGTTTCCAACCGGTGATGGAACGGCGGAGACGCCCGGCGTTATTCTGGAGCTAGACTATTGGGCGCTGATGCCGCGATAGGCAGCTTGTTGACACTGTAAGGGCTTGCCCGTAAAACCCGCCCCGTCGCGCCGGGGCTTTGTCCTGGCGCGTTATGCGCTGCCTCCGGCAACTCGAGAAAAGCCCGCTATATCGGGCATCAAGTCCGCTGAACCATCCGAGTTTTTCAGCGGCGCCAAAGGGCGCGGTATAAGAAAAGGCTAAGATCATGTACGCAGTCATCAAGACTGGCGGCAAGCAATATCGCGTTGCGGCCGACCAGAAAATCCAGATCGAAAAGCTTACCGGCCAGACCGGTGACCGGATAGAGTTCACCAATATCCTGATGGTGGCCAATGGCGATGCCATCGATATTGGTGCGCCATTCGTTGCAGGAGCGACCGTGGTCGGCGAAATCGCCTCCCATGACCGCGGACCCCATATCATCATCTTCAAGAAGCGCCGCCGCAAACATTACCGGCGCAGGAACGGCCACCGCCAGGACCTGACGTCGGTCACCATTCGCGAAATTCTTTTGGGCGGCGCCAAATCGGCCAGGAAAGTTGTGGCGAAGCCCGAGGCTGAAGCAAAGATTGAAGACGCACCCGTTGCGGCTGCCGAGGCGAAGCCCAAGAAAGTTTCCAAACCCCGGAAGCCCAAGGCCACCGGCAAGGACAAGGAGTAACGACTCATGGCTCATAAAAAAGCAGGCGGTTCGACCCGCAACGGCCGCGACACGGCGGGCCGCCGTCTCGGCGTCAAGCACTTTGGTGGCGAGAGCGTTATCCCCGGCAACATCATCGTGCGCCAGCGCGGCACCGTGGTGCATCCGGGAACCGGCGTGGGCCTCGGCCGCGATCACACAATCTTTGCAACCATCGCTGGAACGGTGACATTCCGCGCCACCAAGGGCGACCGGCAAACCGTGTCGGTTATTCCGCCGTCCGCGAACTAACAGCTCAACGAACATTAAAAACGGAGAGGCGATTTCCTCTCCGTTTTCGTTTGAGCAGGGCCATGACCACCATAATCGAAACCAAGCGCCTGATTCTGCGTCCGTTGCGCGCCGATGACCTCGACACGCTGACCGCGACGCTGAACAATCTTAGTATCTCGCGGAACACCGCGCGGATTCCGTTTCCTTATGGACGCAACGATGCCGAGGATTTTTTGTCGCTCACAGAAAAGCCGATGAACGGCACGCTGTTCCTGTCGATTGTCCGCAAGGATGGCGCGGATTGTGTCTGCGGCGGGATTTCTTATGAAAATGGGGAGTGCGCCGAACTTGGCTACTGGCTGGCGGAACCCGAGTGGGGCAAGGGTTATGGCCGCGAGGCAGCGCGCGCCATGACCGATCATGCCTTCAGGATAGCGCGGCACGAGGCTCTCTTTGCCGGGTATCGCACCGGCAACGAACCTTCGCGCCGCATTCTGGAGGGCTTGGGTTTTACCGTCATTAAAGAGGAATGGATGTTCGCGAAAAGCCTGGGCAGGAACGTTCGGGTCGTGAGAATGGGGCTCGTCCGCACGGATTGGGAGCGGTCGGGTGATGACAATAAATGGAAAGGCGGAACCGCCGCCTTTCCTTAGGGTTTATGTGGGTCCGGACTAAAAAACTGCGGCCACGTATTTAGCAACGAGACTCTTACGGCCAAGGCCACCATTGTGCTTGGACGCCGCGAGCTTGAGATTACCGCGCGACGATTTAAGCGCGATCGAAAGATGTTTAAGTCCGTACTGAATGCCGGTGCGGGCATTCAACAAACCTCCGCAATTGCCCCGATAACCAATTCCGCGGGCGGTTTCGCATTTCATTTGAAAAACGCCGAGTTCGCCGGCACTTCCCCTCGCATTGGGATTGTAACCGGATTCGACTTTCGCGATGCGAAGCGCAAACCATGTGGGCACGCCATATTGCGGCGCCATCGATTCAATCATGGCTACAACGCTGTTGCCACCGCCGGTTTTTTTCGCCGGCGCGGCAGGTGCAATATGCTCCTTTGTCGGTGGAGCGAGGGCCGCGCGCTGTTGGCGCAAGGGCGCTATGAATGTATAGCGAACCGGGCCGGTTTGGGTTTTCGTCGACGCCTTTACGGTTTCCGGATTGATGAGGGCGGTTTGAACTTTCTCTACAGTGCCGATTTTGACTTTAGCCACTCTGACTTTGACGGCTTTCGCCTTGGCGATCTTGACTGTTTTAGTCTTCGCAACGATTACTGGTTTCCTTGACTTGCTGGCAGTGGCCCACTTGACCTTGACCCGGTTGGGGTTAGCTTTGAACGCATCGGCTATTATGGCCCTTGTAGCTTTCGTGATCTGCTTTGCGGCAGCGCAGCGGGCGTCTTCGCAACGTGCATTGGCGGGTATGGAAATCACGGCTGCGGATAAGCCAGCGGCCAACAGGCCTGCAACAAGTCTGTTCTTCATCGATGATCCTTTTCTTTCCTGCAGCGGGACGCAAGCCTCAACGGCTCATTCTCCCCAGCCGCCGTTGGGACAGGTGACAAACCGCGATAAACTGGCGAAATGTGTTCTCAATAAGGGGATAATGTTGCAATGCAAAAGTTCCACGCGCCTGCTAAAATTCTTGGTAAGAGACGACCCGGCGATTGCCCATGAAATTTCTCGATCAGGTCAAGGTTTATGTGCGTTCCGGCGATGGCGGGGCGGGTGCTGTGTCGTTCCGGCGGGAAAAATTTATCGAGATGGGCGGGCCCGATGGCGGCAATGGCGGCAATGGCGGCGATATTCTGGTGGAGGCGGTGGATGGACTGAACACCTTGATCGACTATCGCTACCAACAGCATTTCAAGGCAGCAACGGGCGGCCATGGCATGGGGCGCATGCGGGCGGGCGCCAATTCGAAAGACATCGTGCTGAAGGTTCCGGCCGGCACGCAAATTTATGAAGACGACAATGAGACTTTGATCGCCGATCTGCCGAAGATGGGCCAGACGGTGCGAATCGCCAAGGGCGGCAATGGCGGCTTTGGAAATGCCCATTTCAAATCCGCCACCAATCGGAGTCCCCGCCATGCCAACCCGGGACAAGAGGGCGAGGAGCGCTGGATCTGGTTGCGCTTGAAGCTTATCGCCGATGTAGGGCTAGTTGGATTGCCGAATGCCGGCAAATCCACTTTGCTTGCCGCGGTTTCAGCGGCCAAGCCCAAGATCGCGGACTATCCCTTTACGACTCTTCATCCGCAACTCGGCGTCGTCAGAGTGGCGGGCACAAGTTTCGTGCTCGCCGATATTCCAGGCCTGATCGCTGGAGCGCACGAAGGGCACGGCCTCGGCACGCGCTTCCTTGGGCATGTGGAGCGCTGCGCTGCCCTTCTCCATCTCATCGATGTGACGGGCGACGATCCTGTCGATTCCTATCGCATCATCCGCAAGGAGCTGAAAGCCTATAGCCCCGCTCTCGCCGGAAAGACCGAGATCATTGCTTTCAACAAGATCGATGCGATCGCGGAAAAAGACCTCGCGGCAAAGCTCGCCGATTTCAAGAGACGCGCGCGGAAGACGCCCTTGCTCATGTCGGGCGCAACTACGAAGGGCGTGGATGACGTGATGAAAAAGTTGCTGACCGTGATCGAGGGGGGCAAGATAGCGCGGCGCAAGACCGAACCAAGTGTCACCGCCGAAGGCTGGCGGCCATGATCCGTCCGCCGCCATTCGGAGAGGGACAAAAGATCGGCCTCTTCGGCGGCTCGTTTAATCCCGCGCATCACGGGCACTATATGGTAGCGCTCTATGCGCTGAAGCGGCTGCAACTTGATTGGGTGTGGTGGCTGGTGTCGCCGCAGAACCCGCTGAAGGATACGGCGGAGACCGGTGAATATAGCGCGCGCCTTGCCTCGACGCGGGCGATCGCTTCGCACCCCCGTTTCATCGTCAGCGATCTCGAGATGCAAATCGGCTCGCGCACCACGGCGGAAACGCTGGAGCGGTTGCAACCCTTGCTCAAACGCGGCCGCTTCGTGTGGATCATGGGGGCGGATAGTTTGTCCACTCTGCACCGCTGGAACGATTGGCTGGAAATTCCGGCCACCCTGCCGCTCGCCGTTCTGGCGCGTCCCGGCTACTCGATCCGCGCGCTGGCCGGAAACGCCGCCATTCGTTATGACCGGGAACGGGTGCCATCGTCATTTCCGGCGCTGTTGCCCGATCTCATACCCCCTGCCTGGTCCTTCAT
>JBGTNZ010000254.1:0-2886 GCA_041742805.1 Aestuariivirga sp. | reverse complement strand
GGCTGTTATCCGCAAGGCCTGATCGCGCCGGTGAAACCGCTGATCGACGCGGGCCTCATGCCAAAAGATTATCCCCTCACCTACAACGCAGTCTCGGGCTACTCGGGCGGCGGCAAAAAAATGATCGAGGATTACGAGCGCGCCGCAACACACGCTATCCCTTACTTGCCCTATGGCCTCACCTTCAAACACAAACATCTGGCGGAAATGAAGCACTATACGGGACTCGCGCACGAACCGATCTTCCAGCCGGCAGTAGGCAACTACGCGCAAGGCATGCTGGGGGCGGTGCCGGTATTCATCGATCTTTTGGCGAAACGGTCGACGCCGGAGAATATCCGCGATTGTCTTGCCGCAGCCTATGATACGTCCGCCTTTATCGAAGTGGCGCCTCTTATGGACATCGAGCGATCAGGCGAAGTGAATCCGGAAGTGCTCAACAATACGAACCGCATGCGGCTCCACGTCTTCGCCAACGCGGCGCGGGGACAAGTTTTGCTTATGTCTATCTACGACAATCTCGGCAAGGGCGCCTCGGGTGCTGCCGTACAGAATCTGAACCTGATGATCGGGGCCGATGAAAAACTCGGTGTCGATCTCAATCTTGCGGCATAGGGCTACGATGCAGAAATTCGACACTTTGACCGGCGTGGCGGCTCCTCTCAACATCGTCAATGTCGACACCGACATGATCATCCCCAAGCAATTCCTGAAGACGATCAAGCGGACAGGCCTCGGCAAGTCGCTGTTTTACGAGATGCGCTATAGCCAGGACGGCAAGGAACTGCCGGATTTCGTTCTCAACCGGCCGGCCTATCGCAAGGCGCAAATCCTGGTTGCGGGAGATAATTTCGGCTGCGGCTCATCACGCGAACATGCGCCATGGGCGCTGCTGGATTTCGGTATCCGCTGCGTGATCTCCACCAGTTTCGCCGACATTTTTTACAACAACTGTTTCAAGAATGGCATTCTGCCGATCGTCGTTTCGCCGGACGATTTCAAAAAACTCCTGGATGATGCCGAACGCGGCGCCAATGCCACGCTCTCCATCGATCTGCCGGCCCAGGAAATCCGCGGTCCCGACGGCGGAATGGTGAAGTTCGAGATCGATCCGTTCCGCAAGCACTGCCTCTTGAACGGCCTCGACGACATCGCGCTGAGCCTCGAGAAGTCGGCCTCAATCGCGGCTTTCGAGAAGAAACAGGCGGCCAGTCAGTCCTGGCTTTGATTTTCGCCATGTCACCCAGTTTTTGCCGGAATGACAGAACGCGTCTCCAGTAATCCCAACAAATCCGACATGATCGCATTCAGGTCGAAGTCCCTCGGGGTATAGACGGCGGCGATGCCCAATTGCTTCAGCACCAAAATGTCCTCCGGCGGAATGATACCGCCCGCCACCACCGGCAGGTGGCCGAGGCCCGCGCTACGCAAGCGGTTCATAACGTCGCGGAGCAGTGGCACGTGGCTTCCTGAGAGGATCGAGAGGCCGATGATGTGGATTTTTCTCTCCGCAACCGTTTTGACAAGCTCCTCAGGCGTCACACGAATGCCTTCGTAGATGACTTCAAGGCCGGTGTCGGCGGCGCGCACGGCAATCTGTTCAGCCCCGTTGGAGTGGCCGTCAAGACCGGGCTTGCCGACCAGGAACTTCGGAGTCTGGCCAAGGGCTTGCGCGAGTTTACGCACACGCGCACGAAGTCCTTCAAGCGATGGCGGATGCTCTCCCTGCATGACCAATCTCACACCGGTGGGCCCGCGATACTCGCCAAAGACCGAGCGCAAGGTTTCCCCCCATTCGCCGGTAGTGACGCCCGCCTTGGCGCAGGCGATTGAAGGTTCCATGATATTGCGGCCTTCGGTTGCCGCGAGTTTGAGCGCGGTAAGCGCCGTTTTAACGTCCCTGGCGTTGCGCGCGGCGCGCCAGCTCTTCAGGCGCTCAATCTGTTCATATTCGACATCATCCTTTACGGTGAGGATGGCATCACCCGCGTTAGCGGCCAAAGGCGATGGCTCGCTGGTCGTAAAAATATTGACGCCCACGACTTTCGTGTCACCGCTTTCGATGGCTTTGAGACGCTCCGTGTTCGATTGAACCAGCGCCCGTTTCATGTACTCGATAGCCTCTGTTGAGGTGGCGCCGCCGAGCTTGACGATGCGCTTCAGTTCCGCCGTGGCCTCGCCCTTGAGCGCCTCGACCTTTGCCGCGATCTCGCTTGAGCCTTCGAAGATATCACCGAAGTCTAGAAGGTCCGTCTCGTAAGCCACGATCTGCTGCATGCGGAGCGACCATTGCTGGTCCCAGGGGCGCGGCAGGCCAAGAGCCTCGTTCCACGCGGGCAACTGCACGGCGCGGGCGCGGGCGTTCTTCGACAGCACGACGGCCAGCATTTCGATCAGGATGCGGTAGACGTTGTTCTCCGGCTGCTGCTCGGTCAACCCCAAGGAATTCACCTGCACGCCGTAACGGAAACGGCGGTGCTTCTCGTCTGCGACGCCGTAACGCCCCTTGCACGCGGTGTCCCACAGCTCAGTGAAAGCCCGCATCTTGCAAATCTCGGTCACCAGCTTGACGCCGGCGTTGACGAAGAACGACATGCGCCCGACGATTGCTGGGAAATCCTCGCTGCCGATTTCGCCCGATGCCTTCACAGCATCAAGCACGGCGAATGCGGTGGCGAACGCGAAGGCCAGTTCCTGCACCGGTGTCGCTCCCGCCTCCTGCAAATGATAGGAGCAGATGTTCACGGGATTCCACTTGGGCAATTGGCGGGCTGAAAAAATGATCGTGTCGGTGATGAGCCGCAGCGACGGCTTGGGGGGGACCACATAGGTGCCGCGCGAGAGATATTCCTTGATGATGTCATTCTGCGTCGTGCCGGCAAGCGT
>JBGTNZ010000253.1:0-6583 GCA_041742805.1 Aestuariivirga sp. | reverse complement strand
ATACCGTCAACCAAGTCCGGAGTGGTATCTTGCTGTCCACAATCGTTGATCGCCCCTCGCTTTCAAACAAAAACGCACCGTTGCGAAGCGACAGCCTGAGCTGCCTGAATTCTAAGACGGTCCGTGAGCCGTCGTTTCTGGTCAGAAATAGCTCAAAGCCGAGACCCGTGATAAGCCCGGCCTTCTTCAGATCTTCCATCCGGATTGCAAGATAGGAGCCTTGTTCGAACGTGCGATGTCGCGGCGGTGTGGCTGTTGGCTCGATGTGCCAGCTGATCGGCTCCGGCTTATCTAGTCGGCAAACAGATACGGCGTCGACAAGCCTTTCACACGACAAGTGAAGATTGACATCACGGCCCGCTATTACACTCCATGGTGCCGTGTATCCGGCAACGAACATCGCACTATGATCGACAGCTCGTTTCATCTCGCCCGCGTTTCCAAGGTTGATCTTGGGGCGCATACCCCTTAGATCGCCAGAACAGCTTATGAATAGTTTATATTAGGGGTATATACCTCCAAGGGAGTATGCTTTGAGAGCTCATTCCGAATTGGATTGTTTAGCTCGTGCGATAGGCGCGGTCGGAAAGGCCGGGTTCTATGAACACATGGCTCGGTATCTTAGGAAGTGCCTCTCCTATGACAATGTCATAGTTGTTATTTTCCAAGGATCGGCCAAGCCTTCCATACATTACAAGGAAATATTTGGCCCCAATGTATTCCGCTATCTCGAAAGCCGGTATCTGCCGGCGGCATATTTGCTGGACCCGGTCTATCACTTCCATCTCAAGCGCGGAAAGTCCGGTGTTTATCGGTTGCTCGACATCGCACCCGATCAGTTCCGAAGAAGCCGGTATTATAATTGGTACTATGGCCGGATCGGGATTACGGACGAAATCTCAGTAGTGATGACTATTGGCGGAGAGACCACAATCACCATATCGATGGGAAAGGACAAGTCGTCGGGCCAGATGTTTTCAGCCAAAGCCGAAAATTCCTTACTGAGGCACGAGGCGGTCATCATGGCGCTTCTGAAAGCGCACTGGCTCACCGGCGCCTCACCGCCGCCTGCCAAGCCAGACAGCCTGTCTCTTGCGGAAAGTCTTATCGACGCCTTGCGATCCGGTTACAACGTGATGCTCAGTCGACGGCAGGCGGAAGTTGCGCTTCTCATTCTGCAGGGTCACTCGTCTCCTTCAATCGGCCTGCATCTTGGCATCAGCCCACAAACCGTGAAGGTCTTCCGCAAGCAGCTGTACGGCAAATGCGGTTTGTCTTCCCAAGCGGAGCTCTTCGCACTGATGATGCCGATACTGGAAGGTATCACTTCACGCACGTCTACAATGCGAAAGTAAGTCCGTCCTTTCTATTCCTTCTGCTTCCCCCTTGCTTCCCCGACCGCATGACCGTAAAAGGCACTCGTGAAGCTGTCTTGTAAATAACCAATTTTATTAGGGAATTTGGAGCGGGCGAAGGGCTTCGAACCCTCGACCCCAACCTTGGCAAGATTGGAATCGCAGGAGGGATGGAGAACTCGGTTCTCTTGCAGAGGAAAGTTTCACTCCCCTGCACTCCACACACTGTCTCTTACTGCACGCGCCCCGCACACGGCCTCTTCTAGTTCATTGATTTCCTTGGACTGTCATTCCCATCCATCATGGGGGCACAGCAAAACCTGTGCGCGGAAATCCCGGTTTTCGCGTTCATAGAGTATATTTTCTGGCCTCCCACACGCACGTCGCCCACGAAAAAGATGTCTGCACACGACATATAACCTGATCCATACTTCAAGAGAACCGTGAAAAGCGGTGAAGTCGCAGGAATGAGTTCGGGTCGAGATTCGCGGACTCCGATTCGATTGAAACACGCGAACACCCGGACAATCACTTTACTCGGGGCAACGCTCAACTACTGCCTTCGCATCAATTGCAAGTCAGGGAGCTGTCGTTAGATCGAGCTTCGTTCCATATTTGAGCCGCTCCATGGAGAAGGTGGAGCTTACATCGGAAAGGCCGGGAACGGCCGCGATCAAGCGCTGATAGACCCTGTCATAATGTTCGATGCCGCTGACCACGACCTTGAGCAGATAATCGATATCGCCGCTCATGCGGTGGCATTCGACGATTTCGGGAATGGTTTGGACGCCCCGCGCGAAGCGCTTGAGCCAGTCGACATTATGCTGATTGGTGCGGATGGCGACGAAGGCCGTCATGCCAAGGCCAACGACAACAGGATTGATCAGGGCTACTCGCCGCTCGATGACGCCATCGGTTTCCAGCCGCTTGATGCGGCGCCAGCAGGGATTGGCGGAGAGGCCCACTTGTTCAGCCACAGTCTGAATGGGGAGTGTTGCGTCATCTCGGAGGACACCCAGGATGCGACGATCCATGGAATCTAGTTCTACGGATTTATCCATATTGAGGCTTTTATCCCAAAATCTCCATATCAGCCACCTCTTTTTGGGAACTACGAAAACGCCGATTTTGGCATAATGACTGATCATTCAAAGGAGTCACCCTCATGCGCATGATGACCAAACTGTTTGTCGATCATCCAGCCACGGTCGGCGAAACCTATTTCGAGCATCTGCGAGTAGCATCCACATTCGGCGCGCGGATGCTGCTTGGCGGTTTCGCCTGTCTTGTTCACGGCCTCGTTCCGTGCCTGTTTCAGAAAACCGGCAGTACACAGATACGGTATCTCCATGATAAGATGGTCGCCAACCGAACCGCCGCGGTGATGCACTCTGAGCCTGCATATCGCGGGGTTGATCACCGCTTGTCTTAAAAGTCAGCTTAAGCTTCACTCAATTGTAACTGCGAATAAAAAAGGGAGGATGTGATGGGTTTGTGGAAAGTTGGACGGCTGGCGGCGGTGTCCGTGTTCGCCGTCATGGTGGCGGGAAGTTCTGCTCAGGCGGCTTCTCTTGATCTCACCATCGGCGCGCTGCTGGAATCGACAGGGCCTCTTTCCGAATTGGGGCCAACGGCGGAGAAGGCAATCAACCTCGCGGCCCAGGTGGCGAACAAGGCGGCCAAGGACGCCGGCGTGGAAGTCACCGTCACCATTGCTCCAGCCGACGCACAGGGCGATCCGCAAGCAGCGCTTTCCGCTGCGCGCGCCGTCGTCGACAAGGGCGCCTCCTGCATCGTGGGCCCGGCAACCACGCCGGAATCGATCTCCGTGCTGAACGGCGTGACGATGCAGAAAAAAATCACGTTGTGGCCCACCGCCACGAGCACGAGGCTGCGCACGGTGGAAGATGAGCACACGATTTTCCGCACCGTTCCCGCCGACGATCTCCAGGCCAAGGCGCTGGTGATGGCCATCGAAAAGAATGCCGGCAAGGGCAAGACCGTGGCCGTTGCCTTCCGCAACGAGCCCTATGGCGATGCGCTTTCGAAGAACTTCAAGCAGAACTGGGAGGCGGCTGGCGGCAAGATCTCGACCACGGTTTCCTTCGATCCCCAGCAAGCGAGTTTCGATTCGGAAGCCGGGCAAATCGTCGAAGGCAATCCCGACGCCTATGTGGTGATCGATTATCCCGAAACCTATGCGAAACTCGGCGCTGCCCTGGTGCGCACCGGAAAATTCGACGCCAAGAAACTGTTTGTGCCGGACGCCATGTCCTTCGCCAAAGTACCCGAGAACATGCCGGCGGAATCGATCAACGGCGCCTATGGCGTAGCTGCGGGCTCGCCCAAGGGCACAGCCGCGATCACGATGTTCAACAAGCTGTGGGATGAAGCGGGCGGCGTTGCCAACACGTCGCTCACCGCGAACAGTTTCGATGCGGGCATCTTGTGCTTCCTCTCGGCGGTCGGGGCGAATTCGACCGACCCCGCCGCCATTCGCGACAAGGTGCGGAGCGTGACTCAGGAGGGCGCCACGCAATTCACCATCGAGAATCTGGCCGACGCGGTGAAGGAAGCCGCTGCCGGCAAACCCATCGATTATGTGGGCGTCTCCGGCGCGTTCCGTTTCCTCGAGAACGGCGATCCCTCGACCAGCCTCTATGACATCTTCCAGTACAAGGATGGCAAGCAGGTGACCCTCGACCAGGTCGATGTGAAGTAGTCTCTCCGTGACCACGGCCCTTCAAGCCGGGGGTGCCACGGACGGCGCCCCCGTGCGGTCGATTTTCTCCCATGTGTCACGGCCAGCAATTCTCCTGGCTGTGATTTTTGTGATCTTTGCCTGCCTCGCGGCTGTTTTCGGTCTCGTCCCTGCATCGCAGGCAACGATCCACGGATTTGTAGCGGGCGGTTATATCGGCCTTGGCGCCATCGGATTGACGCTGGTGCTCGGCGTATTGAAGCTGGTGAATTTTGCCCATGGCGACCTGCTGGTGGCAGGCGTCTATTTTACCATTCTGTTCGCCTGGGCCGGCCTGCCGCTGCCGCTTGCCATGCTGGTTGCGATGATCGCAACGGCGGCGCTCGCTTTCGTCACCGACAAACTTGTCTGGCAGCCGCTGCGAAGGGCCAGCGCTTCCACCTTGCAACTTTTTCTCTCGGCAATCGGGTTGGCGCTGGTATTGCGCTTTTCGATTCAGTTCGTGGCGGGAAGCCAGGTGAGAACGCTCGGCGCCGACGTCGTATCCTCGATCACCTTCGGCCCGCTTCGCCTCGGCACCTTGCAGGCGCTGGCGCTCGGTGTCGGACTCCTCGCCATGGCGCTCACCGGGCTGGCGCTACGCTTCACCAATATCGGCAAGGAGATGCGGGCCTTCGCCGACAACCGCGCTCTTGCCGAAGTCTCCGGCATCGACACGCAGCACGTCATCAACATGACATGGGTCGCGTCGGGCTTTCTCGCGGGGCTTGCGGGAATTCTCTATGCCACCGCGATCGGCAGCTTCAATCCGAATTTCGGGATAACCCTGCTGCTCAGCCTGTTCGCAGCGACCATACTGGGCGGCATCGGCAACGCCTATGGTGCGCTGGTGGGTGGACTGGTCATCGGCCTTTCGCAGGAATGGTCCACGCTTCTCTTCAACGCGCGCTGGAAGCCGGCGGTCGGCTTTGCGCTCCTCATTCTGATCCTGCTGTTCATGCCGCAAGGCATCTTCGGCCGGACGAAGCGCCGCTCATGAGCGTCGATTTCTGGATCAATGTCGGCGTGCTGGCCGGCATTTACGGCATATTCACTTTGGGCCTCCAACTGAACGCGGGTTTTACCGGGCTTCTGAATTTCGGCCAGGCGGGCTTCATGGCCATTGGTGCGTACACGGTGGGCCTTCTTGTGGCTGACTGGGGCTGGCCACTGTGGCTTGCTCTGCTTGCGGCAATCGTACTTGCCGTGCTGGCTGCGATCTTTGTGGGCATATCATCGCTGCGCTTGCGCTCCGACCATTTCGCTATCGCCACGATCGCATTTGCCGAAATCGTCCGGTACACGTTGCAGAACGCCGAATTTTCCGGCGGCAATCAAGGCGTCATCGGCTTCGACAATGAATGGCGCGCCGCCGCCGGATGGATGCTGACGAAGCTCACCGCGATAGGTCTTGGCAGTTACACGCAGCTTCCCCTGTTCATCGCGGTCTGGGTCACCTTTCTTTTGCTGCTCCTGGCTATCGCCACATTACAGCGCACACCCTGGGGCCGCGTGTTGCGGGGTATCCGCGAAGACGAGGACGCAACCGCTGCCCTTGGCAAAAATGTTTTCTCCTACAAGCTCCAGTCGCTGGGAATTGCCGCGGGGCTTGCCGCCGTCGCCGGCTTCTTTGTGGCGCTCAATGTCACCTTTCTCTATCCAAGCGTCTTCGATCCGACCTTCACCTTTTTTGGCTATGCGATCCTCGTGCTCGGCGGTTACGCCAGCTATACCGGCGTCGCGGTAGGCAGCATCATCTTCTGGGCGCTGATCGAGGGAACGCGGCTCATGGATACGGCCTTCTCGGCCGGCCAGCAGGCGGCGCTCCGTTTCGTCATCGTCGGCTTTTTCCTGATCCTGCTTAGCAGATTGCGGCCGCAAGGCATTCTCGGCAACCGCAATGAGATGAGAGTGAGGTCATGAGCGCCGCTCCCATTCTCGAAGTCCGTGACGCGGTCAAATCCTTCGACGGGCTGCTCGCGGTTGCCGGCGCCAGTTTCGAGGTGGCGCAAGGTTCGATAACCGCGCTGATCGGTCCGAACGGTGCGGGCAAGACGACCATGTTCGATCTTCTCAGCGGCTTTGCCAAATCCGACTCGGGCACAATCCGTTTCGCGGGCACGTCCATCGGCGGCATGGCGCCCGACCGGATCGCGCGGCTTGGGCTGGTGCGCACTTTCCAGCTCACGCGCGTGCTGGCCGGAATGACCGTCATGGACAACATGATGCTCGCGGCCTCCCGCCATCCCGGGGAATATCTGCCCACGCTGTTCGCCGGACGCGCACGCGAGGCGGCGGCGCGCGATCTCGCCCACAGTCTGCTCGAAACCTTCGGTCTTGAAGCCAAGAAGGCTGAATACGCCGGCAATCTCTCGGGCGGACAGCGCAAGCTTCTGGAGATCGCACGTGCGTTGATGACCGAGCCCTCTTTGGTGTTGCTCGACGAACCCATGGCAGGTGTCAATCCAACGCTCGGACGGAGCATTCT
>JBGTNZ010000252.1:0-6404 GCA_041742805.1 Aestuariivirga sp. | reverse complement strand
TTCTCCGCGCGCCAGAAAATCAAGGATCTGAACCCCGCCGTCATAACGCTCGATATCGAAATGCCTGGTATGGACGGACTTACGTTTCTCGAGCACCTCATGCGGCTCCGGCCCATGCCTGTCGTCATGGTGTCATCGCTCACCCAAAGAGGCGCTGCCGCAACCCTTAAGGCACTCGAAATCGGCGCAGTCGATTTCGTCGCCAAGCCGTCGAAAGGTTTGGAGACAGGATGGCCCGATTTCGCCGCTGAAATCATCGCCAAGGTAAAAACCGCGGCTGCGGCCTTTGTCCCCTATGAAATGCCACCAGCCCACCGTTTGACATTGCCGCAAAGCGCCAACGGACCAAGCCGGCTCGTCGCCCTTGGCGGCTCAACCGGATCGGTGGCGGTGTTCCAGCATATCATTGGAGCAATGCCCCCCGATGGTCCGGCCATGCTGGCCGCCGTTCATATGCCCGCCCAATTCACCAAACAGTTTGCAGCCCGCCTCGACGACATCTGTGCGATGACCGTAACTGAGGCGGACGACGGCATGCCGGTCGAGGAAGGCCATGTTCTGGTGGCGCCGGGGGACCGGCATTTGACGGTTAGGCAAGCGGCCAAGGGTTACGTGTGCAAGCTGGAAAATGGCCCTCGCGTAAATGGCCACGTGCCCTCAATTGATGTCCTGTTTGAATCCGTTGCCCGGGCAGCCGGCCCCCAAGGCCTTGGCATCATTCTCACCGGCATGGGCCGGGATGGCGCGGTTGGTCTTAAGGCGATGCGCGATGCCGGCGCGCTTACGGCCTGCCAGGACGAGGCGACGAGCTTGATCTATGGCATGCCCGGCGCCGCCGTTGCCGAAGGCGCGGTATGCCATGAATTGCCACTATCCGGCATCGCGGCCCATATCTTGCGGACTGCGGGCTTGCGGCGTGCCGTCAACCAACGGGTGGGCGTATGAGCGCGACACAAGGTCCAGCGGGTGCCCATGCCGACAACGGCACCGACACCGTCGGCCGCAAATCGCACTTTGACAAGGCAGCCGGCGCCACGGCGATCTGGATATTCCAGGGCGACTTCTATGTTTCCTCCCGCCCCGACCTGTTTTTAACGGCGGTGCTCGGTTCCTGCATTGCGGTTTGCATCCGAGATCCCATCGCCGGTTGCGGCGGCATGAACCATTTCCTGCTGCCGGATGCCGAAAACCGCGACGATCAGTATCCAAGCCAGGCGCTAAGGTATGGCAGTTACTCGATTGAACGCTTAATCAACGCTATTCTGTCGCGGGGAGGCAGGAGAGAGCGTCTTGAAGTCAAGGTGTTCGGCGGCGCTAATGTGATGAGCGGAATGTCCGATATTGGCTCCCGCAATGTCGACTTTGTGGAGCATTACTTCGCCAACGAGCGCCTGCCCATCGCCGCGGCCGATCTCCGTGGCACTTGGCCCCGCAAGCTCCGTTATTTTCCCACCCTTGGCGCCGCCCAAGTCCGGGAGTTGCGCGATACCGAGGCCGATGAGGCTTTGAAGGCGGAGGCACTTCTGCGCTCGCGGATTTCGGTCGCGAAGCCAGCGGGAGATATCGAGATTTTCGAATGATCTACCCGCTATGCGTGAGTTAAGATGTTATTCACCATGATAATCTAATACCCGGGGGTTACGGGAGAGCATCATGGCCAGGGAACTGCTGGGCTGGGAAGCCAGCGTCCTCCAGATCGTCAACGGTTTCCTTTACCGCTGCAAAGCGGATGAAGCCTACACCATGCTGGAAATGACGTCCGGGATCGAACGGGTGTTCGGTCACCCGGTCAATGACATCGTCGGCAATCGCGTCCGCATCTATTCATCGCTGATTCATCCGGACGATTTGGCTGAAGTCAATAAGGCCGTGGACAAGGGCTTGGCCGAAAAAGCCAATTGGGACGTCGATTTCCGTTTCATAAAAAGTGACGGCACATACGTGTGGTGCCACGAAACCGGCGGCGGTATTTGGGACGAGCGGGGCGAACTTCTATATCTCGAAGGCGCTGTCACCGATGTCGACTCCCTCTACACCCGCGTGCAGGACCGGACAGCGGAACTGGCCCACGCGGCATCGCGAACCCTCGAGGTCGTCGAATCGCTCCGCTACCTGAAACTGCTGGCCCTGAACGCTGGCATCGAGGCGGCCCGCGCCGGGCGCGCGGGGGCGGGCTTTGCCGTTCTCGCCCAGGAAATGCGCAAGCTCGCCTATCAATCGGAAGAAACCGCCAAATCTATCGCCCGCGGGTGAAGACTGTGGCGCAGGTTTTGCGTAGTTCCGATTTCTGCACCTTGCCCATGGCATTGCGCGGCAATTCATCAACAACGAAGATGCGCCTCGGCACCTTGAACCGGGCAAGATATGTGCCGAGACCGGCGATCATCTCGGCTTCCGAAGCAAGCGCGTCCGCGGCTGTGACGGCGGCGATCACGCCTTCGCCCAAGTCAGGATGCGGCACGCCGAAGACCGCGGACTCGCCGACTCCGGGGATCGCATCGATCACTTGCTCGATCTCCTTCGGATATATGTTGAAGCCTCCGGAGATAATGATGTCCTTTACGCGGCCGATAATTGTAAGGCGGCCATCCGCCTCCATGGTGGCAATATCTCCCGTGATGAAATATCCGTCCGTGGTGAATTCCTCGGCCGTCTTTACGGGATTGCGCCAATAGCCCTGAAACAAATTGGGGCCCTTGACTTCGATAACACCCGGTTGCGTTCCTGCGATCCGTAAGGAGACATTTGGGAGCGCGAAGCCGACGGTGCCGGCAACGCGCTTTCCCTGAAGCGGGTTTGACGCGATCATGCCCGTTTCCGTCATGCCGTAGCGCTCGAGGATGTCGTGACCCGTATGAGCTGAGAATTCCCGGTGAATTTCGGCGGGAAGAGGCGCTGAGCCTGAAACGAACAGCCGCATGTTGCGGCAGGTCTCGCGGGTGAAATTCCGCGATGCGAGAAGGCGCGTATAAAATGTCGGCACTCCCATCATCAATGTGGCTTGCGGGATCGCGGCGGCGACGGCATCGGCGTCGAATCTGTCAAACCAGATCAGTTCACTTCCCGCGAGGAAGGCCGTATTGAGCGCCACGTAAAGCCCATGCACGTGAAAGATAGGCAGCGCATGCAGCAGCACATCGCTATCTCCCATGCCCCAGAGTTCCACCAATGTTTGGGCGTTGGAACTTAGATTGCCATGGGTGATCATCGCACCCTTGGATTGGCCCGTCGTGCCGGACGTGTAGAGAAGTCCCGCCAGATCGGCAGAAGCGCGCGGCACGGTTTTAAGGCTGTCGGCCATGCGGTCAGCAAGGCTTGTCAGTGATCCTCCGTCGCCGTCGAGCGTGGCCACCGTGCCGAAGTCAAGATGGCGCGATGGTTCACGCACGATCAATTTGGGCTCGGCATCACCTACGAAATAGGCGAACTCTGTGTCCGTGTAGGCCGGATTGAGAGGCTGGTAGACCGCGCCTACCTTCAGAACCGCCAGATACAGCAGCACATTTGCGATGGATTTCTCGACCTGGACGGTAACCCGGTCGCCGGGTTCAACGCCCAGGCTCAGCAGCGCATTGGCATAGCGGCAGGCCGACCGCAGCAAATCAGCGTAGCTAATTTTCACATCATTGGAACATGATCGAATAGCGGTCCTTCCGCCGGCGGCAAGAAAGCTACGCTCGAGCAGGGTAAAGAGGCTTTCATCCTCCACGTGTAACAGGCTCTATTCCAGAAATGCTTTAGGATCGAGCAGGTGGCTGACGTTGCGCCCCCCATGGCCGGTTTCCATCGCCTCGATGAACACGTCCGCAACGGCTTCCATGAGCGGGCTGGTACAGCCGAGCTTCTCGGCCATGTCCGTGTAATAGCCGATATCCTTCGCCGCATTGGCGATAGAGAAGCGATAACCGTCGAAATCGCCTTCCAGTGCGGGCCCCACCATCTTGCGGAGCACTCCGGAATTGCCGGAGCCGTTGAGCATCGCCTCATAAAGATCGCGCCAGTCGATTTTGGCCTTGCGGGCGGCCCCGAAGGTTTCGGTGACGAGTGCGATCATGCCGGTGACGAGATAGTTCGAAAAAAGTTTGGCCGTATGTCCCGCTCCCGGCGGGCCCACATGGCGGACTGTCGTGGCGAAACATTTGAGGATCGGCGCGATGGCGGCGAACGTCTTCGCGTCCGCTCCGCACAGCACGCCCAAGTGCCCGGTTTCCGCCTGTTCGGGGCCGCCGGTCAGCGGCGCATCGGCAAAGCTTACGCCCATATGGGCAAGTTCCCGCACCAGCCGCCGCGTGGCATCGGGGTCCGAAGTTCCCGTATCGATCAGGATGTGGCGCGGGCGGAGATGGGACCGCAGTTTATTGATCGTTTCTTCAACCACCTTGGAGGACGGCAGGCAAAGCAAGATAATCGCGGCGTCCCGCGCCATTTGCGCCAAATCCTTGGCTTCCGTGGCGCCCCGCGCCAGAAGTTCAATGATGGGGTCGCGGTTGCGATGCGTGATGACGGACACGTCATGGCCATGCTTCAGTAAATTGACGGTTATGCCGTGTCCCATCAGACCAGCGCCTATGAGAGCAATCTGCATTTTCCCCTCCTGAACTACGCCAGCACGATGCCGCGCTCGATAAAGGATTGGCGGGTGGCTGCGGCGGAGCCGTTAAGGTCGATGGAACGGCAGGCGGCTTCGATCACCTCCGTTTCAAATCCCAGGGCGCGCGCGTCCTCAGCGGAGTAACGCACGCAGTAATCGAAAGCGAGGCCCACGCAAATCAGCTTTGTAAAACCGCGCTCCTTAAGATAGCCGCCAAGGCCCGTCGGGGTCTTGCGGTCATTCTCGAAGAAAGCGGAGTAGCTGTCGATCTCAGGTCGATACCCCTTCCGCAGGATAAGCTCCGCCTGCGGAATATCGAGCCCTTGATGAAACACAGCACCCACTGTGTTCTGGATGCAGTGATCGGGCCAGAGCGTCTGCTGGCCATAGGTCATGGTGATCTGTTCGAACGGCTGCTTGCCATCGTGGCTCGAGGCAAACGACGAATGTCCCGCTGGATGCCAATCCTGGGTGAGCACCACATGCTTGAAGCCATGGGCAAGGCGGTTGACGATATGGACGACTTCGTCACCGCCAGGTACTGCCAACTGCCCCCCTAGGCAGAAATCGTTCTGCACATCGATGACGATGAGTATATCGGTTTCCTTGCGCATGATCCTCACTCCGCCATGGCGACAGCGCAACCTTTCAGTGCCGGAAACCGGTCGATGATGACATAAACCGGGATCGGCCGCATGACATGGGCAAGCCGGCCCTTCTCTTCGAAGATGGCCCGGAACGGCCCCCGCTGCAAGCGAGGCAAAATCGACTTCGCAATATCGCCGGCCAGATAGACCCCGCCCCGCGCCTGCAAGATCATCGCGGCATCCCCGGCCACGCGCGCCAGCCAGACGATGAACTGCTCCAGCGTTTTGACGGCGGCTGCATCGCTTTGGGCAAGGGCCGCCTGCACGATGGCTTCAGGCGTGATGAGAGGGCCATCTGGAGCAATCGTCCTGTACATGAGAAAGAGGCCGCCGCCGGTGATTGCGTCCTCCGCTTCGAATGGCTCACCAGGCCTGCTCATATTTTGACGCCAGTCGAATTCCTCCTGCGTCACGACCGGCAGCGTGATGTGGCCAACTTCGCCGGGGAGCGCCGTCCAGCCACCCTGCGGCGTGGGTGCGAGCGTTGCCATGCCGAAGCCGGTTCCAGGGCCAAGGACGATCTTGACCGCCGGCGCCGCAGGAGTCTGCCCGCCGATCTGAACGACATCGCCGGAAGCAAGATGGGGAAGCGAGAGGGCCAGAGCCTCAAAGTCATTGAGCAACCGGAAGCGCTTCGCCGACGCCGCCCGCCGCAGGGACTCACGCGTGAAGCTCCAACCGCGGTTGGTGAGCGACGCCGTTTCCCCGGCAACCGGCCCGGCGACCGCGATCGCCGCCGCGGCCAGCGAGGAAATGTTCCGTGATCTCACATAATGTTTGACGGCGTCTTCGAGGGACTCGAAATCCGCGTTCTTCAGAACCTCGATATCGCGGATTGCGACTGCGCCCGGCTGTGCCAGTCCGAAGCGGGAGTTGGTTCCACCGATATCACCCACAAGCGCCGGTTCAGCCATGGTTCAAGTGTAACCTATGCTGGACCCTCGCGGCAAACACCGCTAGGACACGGGCCTCATTCGCAACCGGATATTCCTTGGCAAGTTCCCTTGAAGAAGAAGTTTCGCGGCGGCGGACCTTCGCCATCATCTCCCATCCCGACGCCGGCAAGACGACGCTCACCGAGAAGCTCCTGCTCTACGGCGGCGCGCTGCACATGGCCGGGGCCGTCAAGTCCCGAAAGTCGAGCCGACACGCCGTCTCCGACTGGA
>JBGTNZ010000251.1:0-10161 GCA_041742805.1 Aestuariivirga sp. | reverse complement strand
CGACACCTTGCTGAAGCCGGAAAACAAGGACCAGCTGAACAAGGTTCTCACCTATCACGTGGTCCCGGTCAGCGCGATGAGCGATGCCATCAACAAGATGATCAAGGACGACGGCGGCAAGCATGAAGTCAAGACGGTGAGCGGTGACACGCTCACGGTCATGTCCAAGAACGACAAGATCATGATCATGGACGAGAGCGGCCAGACCGCGACCGTCACACAGGCTGATGTTAAGCAGTCGAATGGCGTGATCCATGTGATCGATACAGTTCTGCTTCCGAAGTAAGACGGCCCAGGAGCATCCGGCGCGGCTCGCAATAAGCGATCGCGCCGGATTTGACTTGCATGGGTCGGGATCGTGATCCATATTTCGGCAATCGACACTTGGGCCGGACGATTGGCCGCTTCGCTGCCCGCTTGGGTAACGCACGCAAGACTCCCCCATCTATCGAAAGCGGGTCTTAGGCGTGGCAAAACATTCCTCAGGCCTTCCGATAACCCAAATGAAGGACGATCCCATGAATACGGGTACTGTGAAGTGGTTTAATGAGCAGAAGGGCTACGGTTTCGTTCAGCCCGACAATGGTCAGAAGGACGTTTTCGTCCACATCTCCGCTGTCGAACGCGCGGGTCTCCGCACACTGAAGGAGGGCCAGAAAGTCTCCTTCGAAATCGTGACTGACAAGCGCACGGGGAAAAGTTCCGCCGGCAATCTCCAGGCCGTCTAATTCCGTTAGATCGCTTCTACACTTCCGATGCCCGGCCTTTTAGCCGGGCATTTTGTGTTAGCACAGATGCTGCGTCGCAATATGCTCAAATATGTCGTATATGCAAATTTTGCATGACATTTAGCATAATATGGGGGTTGGGGCCTGTCGCCGATACCAAGCGGAATTAAGTTCAGAAACAAAATTGGTTTAATATCGTCATATTAGCCTGTTATCTCTCCATATGCGTGATTAACAAAAGATGAATAAGACATGCAACTTACGCATAATAGAGGAGCCTTTTGGGTTGTGGAAACACCGTCCAACTTGACCTATATCGGTGCTGGGACATTGTGCAACGCACCAAATCACAAGCTGAAGCAGGAGAATAACATGACGACCATTACTCGCGGACGCGAAATCACTTTCAGCAAGGGAGCCGGCCTTTCCAGCGGCCTCATGGGCCGTGTCCGCATGTTTCTGGCGCGTAGCCGCGCGGAACAGCAGCTGGCCCAGCTCGATGACCGGTTGCTGGCCGATATCGGCCTGAAGCGCTCGGAAATCAGCAAGATGGTGTGGCGCGACTAACAGGCGTTTGTGCGCCGTGGTAAGAGAATCACGGTGCACACCGCCCTTCCCAAAGAAACCGGCGAGACAGTCGATTGCCTCATTGTCGGAGCAGGCCCTGCCGGCCTGACGGCAGCGATTTACCTAGCCCGCTTTCATCTCACGGTTCTTGTCCTTGATGACGGACGCAGCCGCGCCGGCCTTATTCCACAAACAAGAAATCACCCGGGATTCCCGGACGGCATCGCGGGATCTGAACTCCTCGCGAGGATGCGGGAGCAAGCCGAGCGTCACGGCGCGCGGCTTCGTGCAGAAAAAGTTTTATCCCTGAAAACCGCGGACGGCCTGCTGGAAGGCCGAACCGAGGACCGCGCTATCCAAGCGCGCACAATCTTGCTGGCTACGGGCGTCCTTAACCGCCGTCCCGCAATGCCCAACAAGATTCACGACGAAGCGCTGTCCCGGGGCCTGCTGCGTTATTGCCCTATCTGCGACGGCTATGAAGTAACCGATCTCCCTATTGCGGTGATCGGAACGGGCGCCAGCGCGCTTGGCGAAGCCGAATTCCTGCGCAGTTATACCGGCGATGTAACCCTGATCGCGCCCGTGGGCGCTCACGATCTCGATGCCGCGCAAAGAGCACGCCTAGAGGCGGCGGGAATCAAAATGTTAGACGGCCCCTGTCTTCGATACGAACTGAAGCCGAAGCAAATAGATGTGGTGCTGGCGGATGGTCCGCACAGTTTCGCCGCTATCTATCCAGCACTCGGCACTGAAAACCGCTCGGAACTCGCGGCAGGCATCGGCGTCAAGGTATCGGAAGAGGGCTGCCTTGTTGTGGACAGCCATCAAAGGACGGAAATCCCCGGCGTTTATGCGGCGGGCGATGTGGTGCTCGGCCTTGACCAAATCAGCCACGCCATGGGGCAGGGCGGCGTCGCCGCGACCGCAATCCGTAACGATCTTGCGGCCCGCCGGCCACTCTACCGCTGACACGTGGTCGGGTGAATGTCAGGGTAGTCCAATTATCCCGTGCGCTCTTGGTGACCGGCACGAGTCCCCGGTTGCGATAGGCAGCGCATATCCAACGGCTTTGGTCGAGTGTCAGCCCGGATAGGATCAATGCGCCACGGGAGGCTAGGATCAGCGATAAGCCTTGAGCCAAGGATATCAGGGGCCGCGCCAGGATATTTGCGAAGATCAGATCGTAAGGGGCTTGGCCCAAAATGCGCCGGTGCTTCAGCCCCGTCGCGGTGATTGCCGTGACAGCGGGACCCACGCCATTGGCGAGCGCATTGCGCTTGGTCACGCGCACAGCTTCCGGATCAATATCGCTGGCCAGCGCTTTTTTGCCCGTGGCCCTTGCCGCGGCGATGGCGAGAACACCTGTGCCGCAGCCCACATCGAGAATGCGCTTGGGCCAACGTCTTTTGACAAGCCGGTCCAGCGCCGTCAGGCAGCCTTCCGTGGTGGCGTGGTGGCCCGTTCCAAAGGCAGTCCCAGCATCGATCTCAAAGGAAATGCCGCCCGGCCTCCGGCGATGCCGGTCATGGGAGCCGTGCAGGAAGAAGCGCCCGGCGCTGACAGGCGGAAGCCCTTCCAGCGATTGCCGGACCCAATCCTGATCGGGAAGGGTGGTTACGAAAGCTTTGGCATGGACGAGCGCTTGGCGCGCGGTCTCGGCTGCCGCCAGGCTGTCGAAATAAGCAACCAGCTCCCACCGGTTCTCGCCGGTCTCATTGATGGCTATGGCTTCGGAATCGATTGCCTCGCTAAGGGCCTGCGCTCTATCGAGGTCGAGATCGGGGATAGTGACGGTAAATCTAACCGCCGTCACGACTCTTCGACGAGCGGCACGAGCTGGATTTCCACGCGCCGGTTCTGCGCCTTGCCCGAGGCCGAATTGTTGGAGGCAATGGGCTGGCTTTCGCCATAGCCTTCGACGTAGAAGCGCCTTGGGTTCAGCTCTTGCGCGGTCAGATAACGGGCGACGGAGCCAGCACGGCGTTCTGACAACTCATTATTGTGGGGGGTCGAACCGTCCGAATCCGTATGCCCGGCGACTTCCACGCGAGTCTTGTCGAATTCCTGAAGGACGATAGCCACGGAATTGAGCGTATCGTAGAAACCCGGCTTCACTTCCGCCCGGTCGGTATCGAACGTGATGTTGGCAGGCATGTTGAGCACGATGTTGTCGCCCACGCGGGTGACCGATACGCCGGTGCCTTCAAGGCGCTGGCGGAGCTTGGCTTCCTGGTTGTCCATGTAGAGGCCAACACCGCCGCCGGCTATTGCGCCCAGCCCCGCGCCCACCAGCATTGACGTGCCGGTTTTGGCCTTGGTGGTGGCGCCGACAAGGGCGCCCGCCGCCGTGCCCAGAAGGGCGCCGGCGCCAGCCCCCACAGCGGTGTTGGAGGCCTTCTGTTCGCCCGTGTAGGGATCGGTGGTGCAGGCCGTGAGAAGCAAGCTCGCGGCGGCGATGGCAAGGATTGAGCGGTTCATGAATTCCCCCGTGGTGTTTGGGAAACCTATTGGGGGCTGTTGTGGCGCAAATGTGGTTAACGAATTGCTATCTATTCTGCGGCTTCGGCTGCCTCCGGCACGAGGAACCCGCCGGACTGGCGTTGCCACAGGCTGGCGTAGAGGCCGCCCTTGCGCAGCAGTTCGCGGTGCGAGCCTTCCTCGATGATGCGGCCCTTGTCCATGATAACAAGCCGGTCCATGGCGGCGATGGTCGAGAGCCGGTGCGCCACGGCGATCACCGTCTTGCCCTCCATGAGCGTGTAGAGGTTTTCCTGGATCGCCGCCTCCACTTCTGAATCGAGCGCGCTCGTTGCTTCGTCGAGCACCAGGATCGGCGCGTTCTTGAGCAGCACGCGGGCAATGGCAACGCGCTGGCGCTGGCCGCCCGAAAGCTTGATGCCGCGCTCGCCGACGTGGGCGTTGTAGCCCTTCCGGCCCTTGGGATCGATGAGGCCCGCGATGAAATCGTCGGCATGGGCCTTGCGCGCCGCTGCTTCCACATCGGCCATGTGGGCGTCCGGCAGGCCATAGCGGATATTTTCGATGACCGAGCGGTGGAGCAGCGAAGTATCCTGCGTGACGACGCCAACCGCAGCGCGGAGCGAATCTTGTGTAACCTGCGAAATATCCTGACCATCGATCAGGATGCGGCCGCTCTCGATGTCGTAGAAGCGCAACAGGAGATTGGCGAGCGTCGATTTGCCCGCACCCGAACGGCCCACAAGGCCGACCTTCTCGCCCGGCTCTATGGCAAGGCTGAAGTCATCGACAATAATGGAGCGGCGATGGGCGACAGGTTTGCCATAGTTGAAACACACGTTCTCAAAATTGATGGCGCCTTGCGTGACCGTCAGCGGCTTGGCTCCCGGCGCATCCTTGATGGTGCGGTCGCGGGCGATGGTTACGATGCCGTCCTGGATGACGCCGATATTCTCGAACAGGCCCGCCACTTCCCAGATGATCCATTGCGACATGGCCTTGATGCGAAGTGTCAAGCCAATGGAAAACGCGATGGCGCCGGTCGTGATGGCGCCCGTGTACCAGAGCCAGATGGAAATGCCGGACATCATGAAGATGAGCAGGCCGCTGAGAAGTTGCAGGGCCGACGTCATCAGCGTCGACATGCGCATGGATTTGTTGATGCTGTCGAGCATCCATTCCATGCCCTCCTTGGCATAGTCGTCCTCGCGCTCGGCATGGGCAAAAAGCTTGACCGTCGAAATGTTGGTGTAGCTGTCGACCACGCGGCCCGTCACCAGGGAGCGCATGTCGGCCTGGATGGCCGAAAGCCGGCCAAGGCGCGGCACGAAATACCAGCAGGCTACGGCATAGCCCGCGAGCCAAACCAGCATGGGGACCATGAGCCACAGGTCGCTTGTCGCCACCAGCACCAGCGCGCCGATGAAATACACCGATACATAAACGATCACCTCGGTGAACTTCATCACCGCATCGCGTACCCCCAAGGCGGTCTGCATCACCTTGGTGGCGACGCGCCCCGCAAAGTCGTTATGGAAAAAGTCCATGCTCTGGCGGAGCACATAACGATGCCCTGCCCACCGCGTGCGCATTGCGAAATTGCCGCGCAGGCCTTGATGCGAGATCGCCTCGGACACGAAGTTGAGCGCCGGCAGGACGATAACAACCACGGCTCCCATGAGAGCGAGCCAGGTGCCGTGCGTCTGCCAGAAATTCGCGCGCTCGGCGGTTGTCAACAGGTCCACAAGATTGCCGAGGAAAGCGAAAAGATAGACCTCGATGAAGGCGATCACCGCCGAAAGCAGCACGGAAGCCGTGAGCAGCCCCAGGAAAGGCCGCGTGAAATACCAGGCAAAAGGCAATAGTCCCGCTGGGGGCTGGGCTGGGCGCTCCGGCGGAAAGGGATTAACGCGGGATTCGAACCAGCGGAAAAAACGATCAAGCATTCGCCGAATATAGGCGGGTCAGAGGGCGTTTCAAAGGCCATGGCGGCGGGTAGCCTTGAGTTTATTGCATAATTCGCGGGGCCGCCACCCATGCTACTAAAGGGGTGATGCCGCCCAATACACGCCTCATACCACTCATCATCGCCAGTGCGCTGTTCATGGAAAACATGGACTCAACGGTGATCGCCACATCGCTTCCGGCGATTGCAGCAGATCTTGGCACGGATCCTATCGCCCTCAAGCTCGCCTTCACGACCTATCTCCTCAGCCTTACAGTCTTCATTCCCATCAGTGGCTGGTGCGCGGACCGTTTCGGCGCGAGGAACGTGTTTCGGTTGGCAATTATTGTCTTCACGCTCGGTTCCATTGCTTGTGGGCTCGCCACATCGCTCGGCAATCTCGTTGCGGCGCGCGCCGTGCAGGGCATGGGCGGGGCGATGATGGTCCCGGTGGGCCGCATCATTCTGCTGCGTTCGATCCCCAAGGCCGAACTGGTCGATGCCATGGCTTGGCTCACCATTCCGGCACTGCTAGGGCCTTTGGTTGGGCCACCCATAGGCGGCTTCATCACTGACACGTTCAGTTGGCGTTGGGTGTTCTGGATGAACGTGCCGTTTGGCATTGCCGCCATCATTTTCGCGTCAAGGCTGATGCCGAAAATCGAAATCGATCACGTGCCGCCGCTCGATGTCCTGGGGTTTCTCCTCTCCGGCATCGGCCTTTCGGCGACGGTGTTCGGCCTTACCGTCATGGGCCGCGACCTGTTGCCGGGTGGCGCTCCCTACGCTCTGGTGCTGTTTGGCATGGTCTTGCTTTATTTTTATCTGCGCCATGCGCGGGCTGCGCCGGCGCCCATTCTCGATCTACGCCTCTTGAAAATTGCTACATTCAGGGCAGGGGTGCTGGGTGGCAGCCTGTTTCGTGTCGGTGTTGGAGCCGTGCCGTTCCTGCTGCCGCTCCTGTTCCAACTCGGCTTCGGCATGACGGCCTTCCAATCGGGTCTACTGACCTGTGCTGCCGCGGCGGGCGCCATCTCGATGAAGTTTCCGGCGGCACGCCTCATCCGCCGCTTCGGCTTCCGCCGCCTGCTGATCATCAATGGCGTGCTGGCCAGCCTGTCGATCGCCGCACTCGGTTTTCTCACGCCCTCAACAATATTCGCCGTGGTCCTGCCGCTGCTATTCGTAGGCGGGTTCCTGCGCTCGCTACAGTTCACCGCCATGAACGCCATGGCCTATTCCGACATCGAAAACCCGGCCATGAGCCACGCCACAAGCCTCTACACGGTGATCCAGCATCTGTCGCTCTCGGCGGGTGTTGTGCTGGCGGCTTTCGTGCTGGAAGCCGCACAGTTCTGGCGTGATGATGCGAGTCTCATGGCCGCGGATTTTGCCATCGCATTCGCCATTGTGGCGATTTGCGCGGTTAGCTCGGTAGTGCAGTTCACTGGCCTCACTAACGACGCCGGCGCGTCCGTCTCAGGCCGCCCCTCACGCCCGCTCGACGAATGAGTCAGGCAGCGCTTTTCTCCTCTCCCAGAGGGAGAGGAAGGGGCCCAAGCGAAGCTTGGGAAGGTGAGGGGACACAGTGCTTCAGTTGCATGACCTGATCCCCTCATCCTCCCATCGCGTTCCGCGATGGGCCCCTCCTTCTCCCTATGGGAGAAGGGAAAGATCAAGCCCGCTCGACGAATGAGTCGAGGACGCGTTTTTCGCCGGCTTTGTCGAAGTCGATGGTGAGTTTGTTGCCGTCGATGCCGCCGATGCGGCCGTAGCCGAATTTCTGGTGGAACACGCGCTCGCCACGTTCGAAGTGGCCAACCTCGGTTTCACGCGCGGTCAGTTCGCCTTCAATGAAATGCGGCGTTGAGCGCGTGGCGGTGCCCTTGGCCCAACGCTCTTGCGCGCGCTGCCAGCCGGGTGTCGCATAAGTGTTGGTGAAGGGCCGCGTTTCATCGAAGCGACTGGCGCCATAGGCGCCCAGCCCGTGGCCGCCGTAGCTGTTGGCCATGGGAGCCACTTCCACATGCGCTTCCGGCAATTCATCGATGAAGCGCGACGGCAGCCCCGAAGCCCACAGATTATGCATCCGCCGGTTCTGGGCAAAGGAAATAAAGACACGGCGCTTGGCCCGCGTGATGCCCACATAAGCGAGGCGGCGCTCCTCCTCCAACCCGGCGCGGCCCTTTTCATCGAGCGAGCGTTGGTGCGGGAACAGGCCTTCTTCCCAACCCGGCAGGAACACTGTTCCGAATTCCAGCCCCTTGGCCGAATGCAAGGTCATGATGTTGACCTTGTCGTCGTCGGCCGATTGCTCAACGTCCATGACGAGCGCGATATGTTCGAGGAAGCCCGCCATGTTCTCGAACTCGCCCATGGAGCGCACCAGTTCCTTGAGGTTTTCGAGCCGGCCCTGCGCTTCCGGGCTTTTGTCGTTCTGCCACATCTCGGTGTAGCCCGATTCGTCGAGAATTATTTCGGCAAGCTCGGTGTGCGACAGGCCGGCGAGCGCCTGGCGCCAGCGCCCGAAGCTTTCAATCAACGAGCGGAGTGCTGCCCTTGTCTTGTTTGGCAGTTCATCGGTGAAGGCCAAGGCTTCGGCAGCGCTGTGGAGCGAAATTCCCTGGGACCGGGCGTACACATGCATCCGCTTCAGTGACGTATCGCCGATGCCGCGTTTGGGCGTGTTGACGATGCGCTCGAAAGCCAGATCATTGTCGGGAGAGGCTGTCACCTTGAAATACGCCAGCGCATCGCGGATTTCGGCCCGCTCATAGAAACGGGGGCCGCCCACCACGCGGTATGGCAGGCCGAGCGTGATAAAGCGATCTTCGAACGCCCGCATCTGGAAGGAGGCGCGCACCAAAATCGCCGTGTCGTCGAGTTTCTCGCCCTTCCTTTGCAGATTTTCGATATCATCGCCGATAGTGCGGGCTTCCTCATCGCCATCCCAGTGGGAACGCACGATGACGGGCTCGCCCTGGTCGCGGTCGGTATGGAGCGTCTTGCCGAGACGGCCTTCGTTCTTGGCGATGAGGCCAGACGCAGCGCCCAGGATTTGCGGCGTAGAGCGATAGTTGCGCTCAAGCCGGATAACCTTGGCGCCGGGAAAATCCTTCTCGAAACGCAGGATGTTGTCCACCTCGGCTCCACGCCAGCCATAGATCGACTGATCGTCGTCGCCCACGCAGCAGATATTGTGGTGGCCTTGGGCCAGGAGCCTCAGCCACAGATATTGCGCCACATTGGTGTCCTGATATTCGTCCACCAGCATATATTTGAAACGCTGCTGGTAGCGCTTCAGCACATCCGGGTGTTCCTGGAAGATGCGCAATGGCTCCAGCAGAAGGTCGCCGAAATCGGATGCGTTCACGACTTTCAGGCGTTGCTGATATTCGGCGTAAAGCGTGCCCGCTTTGCCGTCGGCGAAGGCGTTGGCTTCGCCTGCCGGAAGCTTGCTGGGGGTGAGTCCGCGATTCTTCCAGCCGTCAATGAGGGATGCTAAATGGCGCGCAGGCCAACGCTTTTCGTCGATATCGTGGGCTTCGAGCAATTGCTTCAAAAGCCTGACCTGGTCGTCGGTATCGAGGATCGAAAAGCCGGATTTCAGTCCAGCTAGTTCCGCATGGTTGCGCAGGATTTTGACGCCAATGGCATGGAAGGTGCCGAGCCAGGCCATACCCTCAACGACGCCCCCGATGAGCGCGCCGATTCGAAGTTTCATCTCTCGCGCCGCCTTGTTGGTGAAGGTGACGGCGAGAATTTGTCCGGGCCACGCCTTGCCGGTTGCAAGGATGTGGGCAAGCCTCGTGGTCAGCACCCGGGTTTTGCCTGTGCCGGCGCCCGCCAGCACCAGAAGCGGTCCATCGGTGGTTTCAACGGCGATGCGCTGTTCCGGGTTGAGGTCCTTGAGGTATGGCGGCTCGGCGCCTTGCAAGGCGCGCGACGATAGGCCCCCAACCCTGACAGGCGGGGCAACCAATTCGTCGTCAAAATCGCCGATATCGATGGGCTTGATAGCCATAGGCTCCGAATCCTCGAAGCCTATATAGCAATCCAGCGAACAAAAGCGAAACTCAGGCAGCCTTCTTGCGTGTCAATAATTGTATTGCGTGCTGCACATGACGCCAGCGCTCGGCGGTTTCCGCGTCACCCGATTTTTCGCACAGGATCGCATGCCTCGCCGCTTCCGTTTCCGCTCTCGCACCATGAACAAAGACAAGCGCTTCCGCGAACTGGTGATAACCCTGGTTCATCGTCTGCCTCCTTTCGGTGGCCATCCTTGCCTGCAATCTGAACGAAGAATGCGCCAAGATTATTGCAGCGGTATGACGGGACTATCCCTTTCGTGGAATCCCGATCAGGTGGCCAACTTGCGGGGGAACCGGGAGGGTTTTGTGAGCGTCGTGCAAATCCGCGATTTTTTTGAGGATGTTGGCG
>JBGTNZ010000250.1:0-5296 GCA_041742805.1 Aestuariivirga sp. | reverse complement strand
GGCGTGTTCAGCAGGATCGAGGTGGTGGAGGAACCATACATCGCCCCATAATAGAGGCCGGCGAACATGATGAAGGCAGCGGAGGGATCGAGATAAGCGGTAAGCGGCAGCAGCAGCGCTATGGTCAACGCCGGTCCAATGCCGGGCAATACGCCGATTGCGGTACCAAGGGTTACGCCGATTAGCGACCAGCCAAGATTCTTGATCGTCAGCGCTACCGCAAAGCCCCCCAGCAGCTGATCGAATGCGCTCATGTGAACCAGCTACCGGTAGGCAGCTTCAGGCCCAACCCATAGCGGAACACGATAAAGGCAATCAGCGCAAGCGTGAGCGCGATCACCCCATCGCGAAAATATCTTCTGCTCCCAAACCCGTGGGCCGTGAGGAAAAAGAGCAACGCGGCACTGGGTATAAACCCAACGCGTTCCAGCAGAAACACTTGCAGTATAAGACCCATTACGATCGAGAACGGGCCGGTCAGCTCGCTCTTTCCGCCTTCGTCCGCAGCGTGTGGACGGAATGCAATAAGGCCGCCGCATATGGCCAGCAAACCGGCAACCACCGCCGGAAACGCCGCAGGCCCAAGTTTGGCGTAAACCGGCCCTGCGTTCATCATTAGGGCCTCTTGTCCAATGATCACGGCAATACACATTATCCCAAGCCCCAAGAGGAGCTCGGGAATTTGCCGTGTTCGGGAAGTCACTGGGCCAGGCCGAGGGTCTTCAGAACTCCAGTTACGCGCTCATTCTCGGAGGCGAGAAAAGTACCGAACTCATCGCCGGACATATAGAGATCGATCCATTTATTGTCGGTGAGCACTTTCTTCCAGGCATCGCTCTTGTGCATCGCATCGACGGCGTCCATCAGAGCTTTTTTTTGCTCGTCCGATATGCCGGGTGCCCCCACGACGGAACGCCAGTTGGCCAGTTCGACATTGACGCCCTGTTCCTTCATGGTGGGGATATCGATGCCCTCGATGCGCTCGCTGGATGAAATTGCCAACGCCCGCAATTCGCCTGACTGGATCTGACCGGCCCATTCGCCATAGCCGGAAATCCCCGCCGTCACATGCCCGCCCAGAATGGCTGCGAGCGCCTCGCCGCCGCCCGAGAACGGCACGTAATTCAGCTTCGAGGCATCGGCGCCGACCGCTTGCAGCACGAGGCCCGCCAGGATGTGATCGGTGCCTCCGGCCGAGCCGCCGCCGATGGCGGCAGCGCCCGGATCGGCTTTGATCTTCGCTACAAGATCGGCAAGCGTTTTCAATTCCGAGGCGGCGGGCACAACGATCACTTCATATTCGCCCGTGAGCCGCGCGATGGGCGTCGTGTCGGTAAGGGACACAGCAGACTTGTTGGTGATGACGGCGCCGACCAGCACCAGGCCATTCACCAGAAGCGCGTTGCCATCGCCCTTGTTCTTATCGGCAAACTGCGCGAGTCCGACCGTACCACCGGCACCCGCCACATTTTCAACCGTAACGGCCGTTGCGATACCGCTGCCCTGCATCACTTCCTGCATGGAGCGGGCCGTCTGGTCCCAGCCGCCGCCGGGCTTTGCCGGAGCAATGAGCGTGAGATTGTCCATCGCGGCCCACGCCGCCGGCATCATCAGCGTGGCCGCCAGAAAGCCCGCCGCCACGGTCTTGAAGATTGTGCGCTTGTTCATGTGCTGCTCCCGTTTAATGTGATTTTAGTATCCGAACTTAAGCGCCGGTGGTTTTGTTCCGCAAGCGATTATGTTCCACTTCAGTCACCCGCGCCATGTATTGAGCCAGGGGCTTGATTTGACCGAGCCAGCGCTCATAGATCCGGGGATCATGCGGGGCGCCGTGCACACCCGGCTGGATTTCGCCGTTCAGCGCTGACTCAACCGCAAACGATACCGGCGTGGAGACAAGCCGCGCCATTGCCGTGCCGCGTTCATCGCCCCAAGCATCCATGGCCCAGGTTTCGTGGAAGACAGCGTGGCCATCGTGCTCGGCTTTCAGCGAAACGAACAGGATCACGCGGTCAGGCTCACCGGGCCTATAGCTGTTCTCTTTGAGAAACTCCGCCGCCATTTCAGCAAGCCGCGCATCGCCGGAAGAACCGGAGAGCGTTTCAATCTCGCGAAATACCGGCTCCCAAGCCTTCGCCCAGCCGTTGAGGCGGATGGTGCCGCGGACGAAATCCTTGACCTTCCAATTCTTGTCGAAGCGGTAATCCTCCATGAACGGATAGCTGTCCCGGTTGGGATAAACCTCGAAGCTCTCAGGCACGGGAAGGGGCGCTTCATACGAGGTGATGGCGTTCCATGGCCGGTCAACGCGATATTCCTTGAAATCGCGCAAGGAGCGCGAGGGTGAGCGCAGCGCCTTCAACACGCCCACCGGCGCCCAGCTGAATTTGTAGCGAAAGGGATTTGGAATCTTCGGCACGCCGCCGCAATAGGATGTGAAACTCAGCACGTTGCGCGGATCGTAAGCTTTCGAAGCCCGATAGCGCGCCACAAGATCATGGGCCATCAAATGATCGATGCCGGGGTCGAGGCCCACTTCATTTATGGACACCAGCCCCTTGGCTTTGAACTCGTCGTCCAGCGCCTTCATCTCCGGAGCTATGTATGAGGAGGAAACGAAGTTAGCGGCTTTCACGAGACCCGCTTTCGCGATGCTGACATGGTGATCGGCCGGCAGCATCGAGACTGCAATATCGCCCGGGCGCAGTGCGTCCGAAAGTGCCTGGAGCGAATAGGGACGGACATCCTGATCGCCCACCGCCTCGCGGGCTTTATCGACGGTGCGGTTCCACACCACCACCTTGTGACCATTGTGAATGAGCCGCCGCAGGCCCGGCCCCGAAGAAAGTCCCGTGCCGCACCAATGAATTGTCGCCATCTTTTCCCCTCACATGTGCGCCGTGTGGCGGTCGAATTCCGCCTTGGCGCGGCCCCAGACGCCAACGTTGAGATTGCCCAGCGTGAGCAGCGAGGGCAAGAGTTGCGCCGCAAAATCCTCGCTGCTTTCCACCGGCAACAGCGATGGCAGATTGTCGATGGCCATCACATCCAGCGGCGGCCTCTCATGCACCCGCAACGCCGGCGCGGTCCAGTCCGTCACCCGGTCATAGACCTTGATCGGCGAGAAATCCGAAGTGGGATCGCAGGCGATATCGCCGATCACCGTCAACTTGCGGGGAGCGGTCTTTGCATCGACCGGTACAAATACCGGGGCACCGGGGCGGGCCAGAATGCAGTTAAGGAATATCTCATGCTCGAGCACTTCGGGAAAGGGTCCGCCGCTCGCGGTTTCCTGCAAATCCCATTTGGTAACGGGGACATCGAGCGCGGCGCAGAGATCAGCCGCACCCGTGCCGACACGGCCCAGCGCGCCGATGATAATGGCGCCGGACCGTCCCATGCTGGAAATCTCTTGCCCAAGATTGGCAAGCAACGCTGCCTTGTTGGGATATTTGGAAACGGGCCCGCAGATGCCGCCCCGCTGCTGTGCGGTCCAGCACTTGAGCGAAATTGCCGCGCCCGCATACCCCGCCCAATAGCCAAAGGCCGCCACGCGGCGTCCATTCTCATCCACCAGATATTCGATATCGTAAAGCGTGCCCTTTCCCGTCTTGAGCCGCTTCAACAGTTCGCGTCCTGCGGCTTGGCCCTTATAGGCATGGCCGAACATTATGTGGCGGTGCGTGAGGGGTGTACCGTCTTCGGGAAGCTCCTTCAGCCCGAAAACAATCGCATCGGCGGGCGCCTTGGGCCAGCTATTTTCTGATGCGATCGCGCAACCCGCGGCCTTGTAGCCATCGATGGGGATGGCGCGGACCGAGCTTTCCTCCACCGTCACCTGAATCCCCGCCTTGATCAGGGCCGCGGCACCTTCTGGCGTCAGCCCCACGCGCTCCTCGTTTGGGCGCTGCTCCGCCCGAACCCACAGATGTGTCATGCCGCAATCATACCCGGCCAGACTGCAGAAAACAGGCCCGATTTGTGGTTTTGAGCCCGTCTCGCCATACTGCGCCGCGACGATTCGGGAACGCCCATGGCCAAGGCCGCCAAGCCTAAAGACCTGTTCGACGATCTGCCCAAGCCCTCCGCCAAATCGCGGGGCGAGGCGAGCTATACGGCGGCGGATATCGAGGTGCTGGAGGGGCTGGAGCCCGTGCGCCGCCGCCCCGGCATGTATATCGGCGGCACCGATGAGAAGGCGCTCCATCATCTCTTCGCCGAAGTGCTCGACAACGCCATGGACGAGGCCGTGGCCGGCCATGCCTCGTGGATCGATGTCTCCTATACCGCTGATGGCTATCTGACGGTGGCCGACAATGGCCGGGGCGTGCCCATCGATCCCCACCCCAAGTTCAAGGACAAATCCGCGCTTGAAGTCATCATGACCACGCTCCATTCCGGCGGCAAATTCGACTCGGGCGCCTATGAAACGAGCGGGGGCCTGCACGGCGTCGGCGTATCGGTGGTGAACGCGCTGTCGGACCATGTCATCGTCGAAGTGGCGCGGGGCCAGCAGCTTTACCGGCAGGAATACCGGCGCGGCAAACCCGCGACCAAGCTGCAAAACCTGGGCAAGGTTTCCGGCCGCCGCGGCACCAAGGTTTCCTTTCACCCGGACGAACAGATTTTCGGCAAGGGCAACACTGTCTTCAATCCGGCGCGGCTCTACCGCATGACGCGCTCCAAATCCTATCTCTTCGGCGGCGTTGAACTCCGCTGGAGCTGCGATCCATCGCTCATCAAGGACAAGGAAACGCCGCCGACTGCCGTTTTGCATTTCCCCGGCGGCCTCAAGGATTTCCTCGAGGAGAAACTCAACGGCAAGGTCCGCGTCGTCGAGGAGATTTTCTCAGGAAGCGTCGAGAAGGAAGGACGCCACGGCTCGGTTGAATGGGCGGTCGCCTGGTTCGCCGATGACGGTTTCGCCTCTTCCTATTGCAACACGGTGCCGACTCCCGATGGCGGGACCCACGAGCAGGGCTTCCGTTCAGCACTCACCCGCTCGCTCAAGAATTACGCCGAGCTCAGCAACAACAAACGCGCCGCCATCGTCACCGCTGACGATGTGATGACCTCATCGGGTGCCCTTCTCTCCGTCTTCATCCGCGATCCCGAATTCCAGGGCCAGACCAAGGACAGGCTGGCCACGCCCGAAGCCGCCCGCATCGTCGAGGCGGCGGTGCGCGATCATTTCGATCACTGGCTCACGGGCCACCCCGCCCAGGCCGACCGCCTGCTCGACTGGATCATCGAGCGCGCCGATGAACGCATCAAGCGCCGCCAGGAAAAGGAAGTG
>JBGTNZ010000249.1:0-6496 GCA_041742805.1 Aestuariivirga sp. | reverse complement strand
CAGCCCTGTCCGGCGCCACGTCGAGCAGGACCTGCTTGAGGAACGTGGAGCCGATGAAATCCGGCGGCGCCGGATAGGCGAAGCGGCCGGGGTGCGCCTTTGTCCAGGCAACGAGTTCGGACAGCGAGCGCGGGGGGGCGGTAACGATCTTGCTGTCGGCGAAGAAGGTCAACTGCGCCATGCCCCAAGGCGACTGGAGTCCGGCCGTTGGCACCGTGAAATCCGTCACGGTTGTGGGCTTTCCCACGACATCGACAAGACTGAAATTGGGCAATTGATCTGCCCATCCGTCCGGCAGAAGCAGGCCCTTGTCCTTCATCGAAATGAAGTTCTCGCCGTTGATCCAGATCATGTCGACGGAGCCAGGCGCATTGCCGCCAGCCGCCCTCTCGGCGATCACCGTCTGAACGGCATTGGCCGTATCATCGACCTTGACGTGTTTCAGATCGATGCCGAAGCGCTCCAGAACGGTCGTCGCGACCCAGGCGATATAATCGTTGATGCGTGTGTCGCCGCCCCAGGCATGCCAGTAGACCGTCTTGCCTTTTGCATTCGAGACGACCGAGAACCACTCGCCGATGCTCTGCGCAGACTGAGCTGCACCGATGAATGGCGACGCTAAGGCTGCTCCGCCAAGCGCGACAAAAGTTCGCCGGTTCATTGAGAAGGCATTCGATCTGGAACCGGTCATGGCGCTAAGCCTCTTTCGATCTGGGGAGAAACTGTAGGGGCCTCAGGGCAGCCAGCGCTGCACAAACCGCACCACCATGCGAACGCGATCTGAGAACAGGCGCGGCGTATAATACGCCCCGGCGGCCCGTTTCGAAATCTCGGACAGAGTTGGATATGGCATGATCATTCCGGCGATCGCCGAAAGCGGAAGCCGTTTGGAAATCGCCAGCCCCCAAAGCGAGATGGACTCGCCTGCATGGGGCCCGACAAGGGTGGCGCCAAGTATTTTGCCACGGCTCCCAAGCACCAGCTTAATCATGCCTTCGGTTCGGCGTTCGGTCTGCGCGCGATCGTTTTCGGCATAGGGAAGTGAGATCACTTCGACGCTGCCACCGGCTTCCCGGGCCGCCTTTTCCGTAAGGCCAACATGCGCGATCTCCGGGTCGAGATAAGTCACCCAGGGCAGCGCAGAATAGTCAACTTTGGAGGGCAGCCAGAACAGCGCATTCCGCACAACGATGCCCGCGTGATAGGATGCAACATGGGTAAATTGCGGACCGGTGGCGACGTCGCCAATTGCGAAAACCCTGCGGTTTGAGGTCTTCAGGCCGGCATCGACTTCGATGCCACTATTGCCAGCCTTGATACCAGCTTTCTCAAGCTCGAGCCCTTCGGTCACCGGCGCGCGGCCTGCCGCCACCAGAATATGGGAACCAGTAACCGTCTTCGATTTCCCATCGATTTTGGCCTCGATCACGAGGCCGCTGGCAGTTTTGCCAATCTTGGCCAGCTCTGCATGCTCTAAAAGATCCACGCCCTCGGCAATCAGGCACTGGCGAGCGATCTCGGCTGCTTCAGGCTCGTCCTTGGGGAGGATGGTCGAGCGGTCCAAAACCGTGACCTTGGAACCCAGCCGCACAAACGCCTGCGCCATCTCCAGACCGATCGGCCCACCGCCAATGATCAGCAAATGGTCGGGTAGTTCCGTCAAATCGAAGATGGTCTCGTTGGTGAGATACTTGACGTCGGCAAGTCCTGGAATTGGTGGCGCAACCGCGCGCGAACCGGTGGCGATGACAAAACGGCGTGCCCTGATGCGGTGTAGTCCGGCTTCCATCGTGTCTTTGTCGATGAACCGCGCGCTTTGCGAAATGACCCGCACGCCCAAGCCCTCAAAACGTTCGACGCTGTCATGCGGTGCGATCGTCGCGATGACGCTGTGGATGTGATCGTGAACTTTTGCGAAGTCGACCTTCGGCTTGCCGGCGGTGACACCGAAATCCCTCCCGCGTCGCGCCATTTGCGCATGCAGCGCCGCCGCTATCAGCGATTTCGAGGGTACGCAGCCACTGTTGAGGCAATCACCACCCATCGCCCCACGCTCGATCAGCACGGTGCTGGCGCCAAGCTGAGATGCCGCCGATGCAACACTAAGCCCGGCCGAGCCGCCCCCTACGATGCAGATATCGCATGCAATCTCCTCCGGTCCGCCGCGGGGCACTCTGGACATTCTCCATCCTGCGTTTGAGATACAAAACAAAACGACAAAGCCAAACTCGATCAACCACATAAGTTTCGTGGCATCACACGTAACGAATACGTTTGGTCGACGTATTTTGTTACGCGAGGGTGGCTTGGTTGGCGACGATTTGTCCACAACCGTCTTGCCTCACCGTCCCCCCGGACACACGCGGAGCCTGCATCTTATGTTCGACCGCCGCCTTATACCTGTTCAGAAACGGTTGCTGGAGCCACTGGCGCGACGGCTGGTTGAACGCGGCATCACGGCGGACGCTATCACCTTTGCCGGGTTCCTGATCGGATTATGCGCGCTGCCTTTGCTGGCTTTCCAGCTGTTCTGGGCGGCGGTTGTCTGCATGGCCCTCAACCGCATTTTTGACGGCCTGGACGGGATGGTTGCGCGCATCGCCGGACCAAGCGATCGAGGCGCTTATCTCGACATTGCGTTCGACATGTTCTTCTGGAGCACAATCCCGCTTGGTTTTGCCTTGGCCAACCCCGCAGAAAACGCGATTGCAGCCTGCTTTCTCCTGCTCGCCTTCGTCGGCACCGGATCGAGCTTTCTGGCCTATGCTGCCATCACCCATAGACGCGGAGAAGAGATTGCACCGTATCCCGGCAAAGGCATTCAATACGTTGGCGGGCTCGCGGAAGGCGCCGAGACGATCGCGGTGTTCTTCGCAATGTGTCTGTTTCCCGCAGCGTTCAACGAACTGGCGTGGATTTTCGGCGCAGTCTGCCTGCTGACGACAGGCGTTCGATGGTGGCAGGGCTGGCGCGTTTTTGCCAACCCACCCGATTAAGCCGGGCGTCAAGCGGAAGATTTGTTGCCACGCAGTTTGCCGACGACGGTCGGTATCGCGGCGACGACGGCAAGCGCGACAAAGGCAAGCGTAATCTCCTTTGTCACCAGATCGGAAAGTGCCGGCTCACGCCCCGCCTCTACCGCCGCGCGCAGTACGCTGTCGAGGCCTCGCCCGAGATAGGAATAGGCAAAGACTCCCGGCAGGATTCACAGAAATGACGCCGCAACAAACGTCCGAAGCTTCACATCGAACAGCGCCGGTGCGATGTTGACGACGACAAACGGGAAGACCGGGGCCAAGCGCAGCACGAGGAGATAGCCGAAGGCGTTTTCGTTGAAGCCGTCGGCGAGGCGCTTGGCCACACCGCTGACGCGCTTGCGCAGAAAATCACCGAATGCCGAGCGGGCGGCCAGAAACAGTACGCTAGCGCCAAGGGTCGCGGCGATGGCTGAGGCAACGCCGCCGACAACCAGGCCAAACAGAAAGCCGCCGGTGATCGTCAGGATCGATGTAACGGGAAAGGCGATACTGCACAGCACGGCATAAACGACCGCAAAGCACAGCAGCGAGAAAACGTAGTTAGCCTCGACGTAAGCCTGCAGCGCATTTCGGGTTTCAGCCAGATAGCCAAGCGACAGATAGCGGTTCAGCCCGAGCGCATAACCAGCTCCGAGCGTGACAAGTATGATGGCCAGAGGCGCAAATCGCCAAACGGACTTTGAAGAACCAGCGTCCTGCGCTTCGTTCCTAGGCGTCATTGAGCGCCCAATCATATTCATATGCCCCGATGCGCGAAGCGGCTGCAATTTCAGCCGCGTGTTCAGGCGTCGCAAATTTCTGCCAGTGCGACTTGAGCTTCGACTTGCCGCCAAAGTCGCCTGCATACCAGGAGTAGATTTTCGACGCTGTGATCACACCACCAGCCACACTGACGCCGCGCTTGTGATTGACATATTCAGTCGCGCTTTGGCCCAACTGCGCGCCGATGTTCTTTCCCGTATAGGCTCTCGGCATCAAGTTGGGGCAGGAGTACGAGGCGCAGTTCAGGCCGTAGTGGCTCATGGGGTCGCCAAACAGGGGCCGGATGATGCGGTGCTCGACATCATCAAGCGACAGCGCATTGCCTGAAACGTTCAAGATCGGCTTGGACCACGGCCCGCCACCAAACAGACCAAACAGCGACCCGCCCCCCAGCTTGATCTGTTTGATGGAGGCGACCGGAAACGCGTCCAGAACGACATCTAGCGTCTTGGCATTGTAGAGATTGATCCAGTAGGCCTGCCCTTCCTTGCGCGAAAGCTGCGTTGGATCGAGCGCCTGCGTAGCGGCGAGATATGCCTTGAGATCGCCGTGGCCAACCTGCTTGAATGCCGAATATGCAACGCGATTGAATCCCCCGCCGTCCGGCTTCACGAATTTGCCAAGCAGGCTGTCAAACGCCCGGTGATCCGCCCTGCCGCTGCCTTGAGCGGAGAGGTCCGTCAAAGGTTGCGCGGCCCAAGCGCCTGCAGGGCGCAGGATGATTGCAGCGCCAGCTGCGGCTGCACCCACGAGTGCCGCCCGCCGGCCTATTTCAAACTGCATGTTGATTTCGGTCCTTTGACAGTGGTTCGCTGGCGATGGGGCTATCGTTACAATTTCATCGGCGGGAATCGTCTGGCCAATGTCGCTCTTTCGCACGGCGTCCTGCTGGACAGGCTGACATTTGCGTGAGGAGCCTTGAGCCGTCGGCAAACGTGGTGGACTATGACGCCACCCTCGAACGAGCGGCGAAAAGTTGGAATTCATCGTATCGGAAAACTTTGTTCGCATCGGCGTCTTCGTGACCGTGTTCGCGACAATGGCGATCTTTGAGCTGTGGTCGCCGCGTCTTGAGCGAGAAGAACTGCGCGGCGCGTACCGGTCACGGCGTTGGCTGACGAACATCTCTCTCGTCGTCATATCGTCGGTCGCAATGCGGGTTCTGCTGCCGGTAGCGGCGGGGGGCGCTGCTGCCTACGCGCAGAACCGCGGCTGGGGCCTGTTCAACGCTCTGCATGTCGACCCGGTGGTTGCCGGCCTGCTGTCATTCGTTCTGCTGGATTTTGCCATCTGGCTCGAACATGTCGCCAGTCACAAAATTCCGCTGTTATGGCAGATCCACAAGATGCACCACGCCGACACGGCGATCGATGTCACCACCGGCCTGCGCTTTCATCCATTCGAGATCGTTCTGTCGATGCTCTGGAAAATGCTGATCGTGATCGTGTTGGGACCGCCCGTCGTTGCCGTCCTGGTCTTTGAGGTGGTCTTGAATGCGACCTCGATGTTCAACCACTCGAACGTTCGATTGCCGCTTCGGGCGGACATGCTCATCCGGCGCTTTCTGGTGACGCCGGACATGCACCGTGTGCATCATTCGACCATTTCCGACGAAACGGATTCGAACTACGGTTTCAATCTGCCGATCTGGGACAAGATGTTCAAAACCTACGTCGATCAGCCGCGACTGGGTCATGAGGCGATCGAGATAGGCCTGAAGGAATATCGCGATGAAAGACCTTCTGGTCTGCTTTGGTCGCTCGCCCTGCCACTGCGTCGAAAATGAAATCAGGCTTTGGTTTGCTGCCGGTAATTTGGGAACCGGCAACAAGGCCTGGACAATGGGGCGCCTTACCCCGGATTGAATCGCAATCAGCGCCAGGAGATCGACAGGGGCCGCCTTCACAAGTGCGCGAGTTCGCCTGCCATCCTGTCCGCATGCGCCCACTTGGCGTCCTGATGGTGACGCGTGGAGGAAGATGCCGAACAGGCGACCGACGAAATCATAATCCTATGAAATCACAGGCCCGACAGCCCGGGGACTTCAAATTTGTAGAACAGAATGGAGGATATGACGAAAATCACCGCAGCGGTTACGGCAATGTTGCTGTCCTTTTCATCTCAAGCCCACGCGGCCGATGAGTGGGTTACGCGCGAAAGCAAGCATTCTGTTCAAAGACCGTCGAGATGATCGTGGCCGCCACGAGGGCGTGACAGTCTTTGCGACTGTCGATCATTGCATTCCGAGCCTTCCGCGCACCCGAGCCTCGGAGACGAAGCGGCCGGCATCCGCCAGTTCAGGTCGCACCTTCCGTCGTAATGTGAATCGTTTCCCCGCAATGCTTACAGTGCACCGCGTCCGAATCATGGCGTGTCAACCCGCAGATGGGGCACTCAAAGTTCACCTTGGAAGGCCTCAGCAGGACCTGTGCCAGTCGCAGAAACAGCGTGACACCAACGATCATGATCGCCACCGATATCAGACGCCCGCTCGTTCCGGGGAGCGTAATGTCTCCGAAGCCCGTGGTGGTAAGCGCCGTGACGGTGAAGTAGAGCGCGTCCGCGTAATTCCCGATATCGGCGTTGCTGCGATATTGAGTCTCGTAGACGAGACCGGTCATGACAAAGATGAAAACACCGAGATTTACGACCGCGATGAGCACGTCACCGTGCTCGCGAACAAGCGCGAAGTCCGA
>JBGTNZ010000248.1:0-4962 GCA_041742805.1 Aestuariivirga sp. | reverse complement strand
TTTTTATTTTCTTTGGCCTGCCGAGCATGGGGCTCCGCCTCACCGCATTGCAGGCAGCGGCACTGGCGATGACAATCAATCTCACGGCCTATGCGATCGAAATCGTCAGGGCGGGATTGGAGGCGGTGCCTGCGGGGCAAGGCGAGGCGGCGCGCAGCATGGGATTGCGGGTGCTGCCGGTGTTCGGGCTGATCGTGCTGCCGCAGGCGATCGCCAACGTCTATCCAGCGCTGGTGGGGCAGATCACCATCACCATGCTTGAATCCGCCGTGGTCTCGCAGATCGCGGTGGTCGATCTCACCCATGTGGCCGATTACATCCAATCGCGGAATTTCCGCAGCTTCGAGACTTATCTGGTCATCGCGCTCATCTATCTGGTGCTGGCGGTGCTGCTGCGGCGGTTGCTCGCTTTCGCCGGACGCGGGCTTTTCGCAGGACGAGCACGATGACGGATTTCACCCTTTGGGATATTGCGCGGAATTTGCTGCTGGCGGCGCGCTGGACCTTGCTGCTTTCCGCGATTGCTTTCGCGGGGGGTGCAGTCTTCGGGCTGATGCTGCTGATCATTCGCCTGGGGCACGCCAAGTGGGCGCGTACCGTAGTCATGCTTTATGTCGAATTGTTCCAAAGCACGCCGTTGTTGATGCAATTGTTTCTGGTTTATTTCGGCCTGCCGCGGCTTGGCATCGAGGTTTCGGCCTGGCTTGCCGCCGCTGTGTGCCTGACACTTTATTCCAGCGCGTTTCTTACCGACATCTGGCGGGGCGCGGTGGAAGCGATCCCGCGTGGTCAATGGGATGGCAGCGCCAGTCTGGGGCTGCATTATCTCCGGCAGCTTCGCCTGGTGATCCTGCCGCAAGCGACGCGCATGGCCATCCCTCCGACCGTCGGCTTTCTCGTGCAACTGGTGAAGAGCACGGCGCTCGCCTCAATCGTGGGCTTCCACGAAATGACGAGAACGGCGCAGATTTTGACCAACGCCACCTTCCAGCCGTTCGTCATCTACGGAATGGTGGCGCTGATCTATTTCGCGATGTGTTATCCGCTCACGAAAGCATCACGCGGGCTGGAGCGGCGGCTCGCGACCGGTGGGCGGTGAACTTTCTTTCCTGTAGCTGTAGCGGAAGGTGCAGCGGGGGGCTCCGGCCATGATGGTTTGCTTCCGGTCGAGGGTGATGTTGGGGTCGTAGCCTTCGCAGAAGGTGCCGTCGCGGTTGCAGGACATGAGATGGCCGATATGAGCAAGGCCCATCTCCTTGTAGGTTTCGGCGTATTTGCAGCGGGTTACATCGAAATTAAAGGTTGTGTCACTGGCTTCCAGCACTTCGATTTCGAGAGCGCCGTTTTCTTTCCACAACTCATAGAGCTTGATGAAATCGGCCATGGAGGTGACGCCGCCGGGTGCTGCCTTGGCAAACTCCTGGCCTTCGATGATGGCGGCCTTGCGGACAGCGGCATCAAGAATGGTATTGGCTTTCGTCTCGCCGAGTTGCGCGACCATCTCCGCATGGATCGGGCCAATCACCTGCGCTTGCAGGCGGCGCTTCAGGAGGACGGGGAGTTCAGGCATCTGACCTTGGGGCTGAGAGTTCGAGACGATGGCTTCGTCACCTTATGTCATTGCCGGGCTTGTCCCGGCAACCCATTGTGCAGATTGTCGAACGGCGAGCGGTCGGCGCGATGGGTCGCCGGAATGAATCCGGCGATGACAGGTTTTGACGAGTTCGGTAAGCGCGGTCATGATGAGAAAAACCAAGATAAACCCGAGTCTTACGTATAGGCCTTGATGACGCCGATGAAATCGGCGGCTTTTAGGCTGGCGCCGCCGACGAGGGCGCCGTTGACGTTTGCGGCGCGCATCAGTTCGGAGGCGTTGGAGGGTTTGACGGAGCCGCCGTAGAGGATGCGGGTGCCTGCCCCCTCTTCCCGCATGAGTTTTGACAGGTCAGCGCGGATGTGGGTGTGGACGTCGGCCACTTCTGCGGTGGTGGGGGTGAGGCCGGTGCCGATGGCCCAGACGGGCTCGTAAGCGATGATGGTGTTCTCGGCTGTCGATGCTTCCGGCAGCGAGCCGCTGAGTTGGCGGGAGACGACCTCAAGGGTTTGGCGCGCCTGGCGCTGCTCCAGCGTTTCGCCGATGCAGATGATGGCGGTGAGGCCGGCGCGGTGGGCGGCCTTGGCTTTCTTTGCGACCATCTCATCCGTTTCGCCGTGGTTGGCGCGGCGCTCGGAGTGGCCGACAATGACGGCGGTGCAGCCCGCTTCCTTCAGCATCTCGGCTGAAATATCTCCCGTATGCGCGCCGGAGGGCTCCCAATGGCAATCCTGTCCGCCGAGCCTGATGCGGCTGCCTTTGAACATGGTCTTGAGCTGGCTCAGCAGAACGGCGGGCGGGCAGATCATGACGCCGCAATTGAGCTTCACGTCGTTGAGCATGCCGGAGAGGAGGCGGGGCTCCTTCATCATGGCGAGGCCGCCGTTCATCTTCCAGTTGCCGGCGACCAGCGGACGCGGTTCCATCGATGCCCCTCCCCTATCTTTAGAGACCCATACCGCACTTGCGAGGGGCGGGTCACCTACCTATGATGCGCGCGCCCGCTTTGGGCTTACCTCTAAAGGACGACCCATGCTCGATTCACTCCGCGACGCAGCCAAGAGCTGGGTGGCCAAAGTCCTGATCTTCCTGCTGGCCGCGAGCTTCGGCGTGTGGGGCATCGCCGACGTGTTTACCGGCTATAGGTCGGGCGCGCTTGCCACGGTGGGCACTGAGGAGATCGCGGCCGAGGAGTATAATCAGGCTTTCAACAACGCCTTGCAGCGCTTCAGCCAATCGGGCCAGGTGCTCTCGCCGGAAGATGCACGCAAGATCGGCCTCGATATGCAGGTGCTGCAAAACCTTATTCAGTCAGCCGCCATTATCAACCAGGCGAAAGCGCTGGGGCTTGCGGTGGGCGATCAAGTGATCGTGGCGGAAACGCAGGCGAACGCCGCTTTCCAGGATGCTTCGGGCAAGTTCGATCCAGACCAGTTCAGGCGCGTTCTCCAAGCCAATAACCTGACCGAGCCCATGTATCTGGCGGCCGAGCGGGAGAACCGCCTGCGCCTGGCCATCGCCAATACGGTGGACGGGAATTTTCCGGCTTCCAAGACGCTGATCGAGGCGTTCCACCGCCACCGCAATGAGCAGCGCGATGCGCGCTATTTCGTGGTGAAGATGGCGGACAGCGAAGTGACGGCACCCACCGATGCGGAGATCAAGGCGCGGTACGAGGCGAACCCTGCCGGTTACACAGCACCCGAATACCGGGTTGTCGCGATCATGAAGGCGGAACCGGAAGACGTGGCAGCGCGCATTGCGCTCGGCGATGAGGAGCTTCGGGCGGGCTATGAGAAATACAAGGGGGATTACTTTACGCCGGAGAAGCGCACCCTATTGCAGATGACGTTCCCAACGCTGGAGGAGGCTGCAAAAGCCAAGGGGCGCATTGCGGCGGGTGAAGATTTCATGACCATCGCTACCGAGCGCGGGCTGAAGGAAGCCGATGTGACCTTCGCCGATAAGACCAAGGCGGAGTTTTTCGATCCGGTGGTGGCAGAGGCGGCGTTCAAGCTCGCGGAAGGTGCGGTCAGTGATCCTCTCAAGGGGGGGCTCGCGACCTCGCTGATCAAGATCGCCAAGGTTTCGCCGGAACACCAGAAGAGTTTCGAGGAGGCGAAGGAGGAGCTTACCCAGCGGCTCCGCATCGAGCGGGCGCGAGAGGAAATCGACTCGATCTATGGCGCCGTCGAGGACGGGCGCGGCGCTCAAAACAAGCTCGAGGACATCGCGGCGAAAGAGAATCTGCCGTTTCAGACGGTGGGTCCGGTCGACGCGGCGGGCCGCGGCGCCGATGGCAAGGAGCTTGACCTGCCGCGCAAGGCGGAACTTCTGAAAGCGATTTTAGAAAGCGATGTGGGCGTTGACAACAATCCGCTGCCGGCGGGGGACGGCTATATCTGGTATGAGGTGCGCGAGGTGATACCGGCAAAGATCAAGCCGCTCGAAACCGTGCGCCAGCAAGCCATCGCCGACATCACTGCGATAAAAATGCGTGAGCTTGCGGCCAGCAAGGCAAAGGCTTTGGTGGAGCGGGCCAAGAGCGGTGTTGCGCTGGAAAGCCTGGCCCAGGAAGCGGGCGCGATGTTGCAAACGGCGCAAGGATTGAAGCGCGGTGAAACCAATCCGGACTTCGGCCCCGAAGCAATAGCTGCGCTGTTCTCAGTGCCGGAGAACCGTTTTGCCTTTGCGCTGGAAAGCGATGGCAAAAGCGCCAAAGTGATGCAATCCCAAGCCGTGCTGTTGCCGCCGTTCGATGGCGGGTCGGAAGAAGCTAAAGCCATTGCGAGCACACTGCAGGAAGGGTCGTCCAATGACCTCCTGTCGTCTTACCTCAGCGCGCTACAGGCGCAAGCAGGGGTCACCCTCAACGAACCGCTCTGGCGTCAGATCTCGGGAACGCAAACGCAATAACCCTTGATCTCGCTTCGCTAGAGTTTTCAAATGGCAACCTCTCCTTCCTACGACGACTTCGCCAAGGCCTATGACAGGGGCGAGGCGCAGATCGTTTTGACGCGGCTGGTGGCCGATCTTGAGACGCCGGTGTCTGCGATGCTCAAGCTTGCCCGCAATGCACGCTATTCGTTTCTACTTGAGTCCGTCGAAGGCGGCGCGGTGCGCGGGCGTTATTCGATCATCGGCATGAACCCCGATTTGATCTGGAAAGTGGAAGGCAAGCGCGCTTCGGTCAACCGGAAGGCACAGGCCAATCCGGCGGGGCCGTTTGAGGCGCTTGAATTGCCGCCGCTTGAAGCCCTCCGCGCCCTCCTCGCTGACAGCCGGATCAAACTTCCCGAAGATGCGCCACCGATGGCGGCGGGGGTGTTCGGCTACATGGGTTACGACATGGTGCGGCTGATGGAGGA
>JBGTNZ010000247.1:0-9949 GCA_041742805.1 Aestuariivirga sp. | reverse complement strand
GGGGCGATCTGGGCGTTGCCGCACCAGATCGGGACGCCGGAAGCAGCGCTCGGCCTGTCGGGTTCCAAGGCAGCTTTCCTGCGGGCCGAACCACTGCTTCGCGCGCTGGCGGACTCGGTCACCTATTTCGGCGACAAGGTGGGTGCTGCGGCGGCGCTCGATTGCGGGGGGATCGCGGTGCTCTTCGGGGCGCTGCTGGGAGCGCTGCATGGGGCTCGCATTTGCGAGGCCGAGGGCCTGCGCGTGGACGAGTTTGGCGCGATGATGGGGGACCTGATCCACATCGTGGGCGGCGAAATCCGTGCTGTGACGGAGAAGGTCCACGCAGATCGTTTCGACATCACACAGAACGCGCTGCGTACCAGTTTCAACGCCGCGATGCGGCTGGTGCGGCAGGCGCGCGAAAGCGGCATCAATGCCGGCTTCCCGGAATACGCCTCCCGCGTGATGGAAAAGGGAATGTCCGCAGGCTTCGCGGACGAAGACCTTTCAGCACTCATCAAGGTATTGCGCGAAGGGGCCCAATGACAGGAATGCACTAGGCGCAGCCAAGATCCTTTAACAGTTCCGGCACGAAGGATTGGAAATCGCCGTGCTCGATCATCCGCGCCACCGCTTCGATATCGGTGGCGAATTCGCGGTCCTGCTCGCGGGGCTCGGCCCTGGACCGGATGAGGCTGTGAGCCTTCTCCAACATTCCCGACGATTGCAGAGGCCGCCGGAAATCGATGCCTTCGGCCGCGGCCATGAGTTCGATGGCGGCGATGCGCGCCAGATTGGCGTTCATCGGCAGAAGGCGGCGCGCGCCATGAGTCGCCATCGAAACGTGATCTTCCTGATTGGCGGAGGTGGGTGCTGAATCAACCGATGCGGGATGGGACATCTGCTTGTTCTCGCTCATCAGCGCCGCCGCCGTGCATTGGGGAATCATGAAGCCCGAGTTGAGGCCCGGGTTGCGGATGAGGAAGGGGGGCAGCATCGAGATCGAGGAATCGATGAGCGCCGCGATGCGCCGTTCCGACATGGAGCCGATTTCGGCGATGGCCATGGCGATGATGTCGGCGGCGAAGGCCACGGGCTCGGCGTGAAAATTGCCGCCGGAGAGCACAGCACCTTCCTCGGCGAAGACCAGCGGATTATCGGAAACGCCATTGGCTTCAATGAGCAATGTGCGGCCGGCGTTCGCCAGAATATCGAGGCAAGCGCCCATGACCTGGGGCTGGCAGCGGAAGGAATAGGGATCCTGCACCCGCTCATCGCCGATGATATGCGAGGCCCGGATCGGACTGCCTGCGAGCAGGCGGAGATAATGGCGGGCGGCGAGTTTCTGGCCGGGATGGGGGCGAAGTTCATGGATGCGGGCGTCGAAGGGCGTGTCCGAACCCATCACCGCATCGACCGACATGGCGCCCGCCAATATCGCGGCGGCGGCGTTGCGTTCGGCGCCGATGAGGCCAGCAAGCGCCAGCGCGGCGGAAACCTGCGTGCCGTTCAAGAGCGCAAGCCCTTCCTTGGGACCGAGCGGCACGGGGGGCATATTGATCGCCTTGAGCGCTTCAGCGCCAGGCACGCGCTTGCCTTTGACGGTCGCTTCACCTTCGCCGATGAGTACCAGGCTCATGTGGGCAAGGGGCGCCAGATCGCCGGATGCGCCGACCGAACCCTGGCCGGGAATGACCGGTAGGAGATCGGCGTTGATGAGCGCCGCCAGCGTTTCCATTGCCCGGATCGAAATGCCCGATGCGCCCTGCGACAGGGCGTTGATCTTGAGCAGCAGAATAAGCCGCACGACGCCGGCATCGAGCGGCGCGCCGACGCCCGCCGCGTGCGAGCGCACGATGTTGATTTGCAGCGCCGAAAGATCCTGCGCGGCAATGCGCGTTTTCGCGAGTTTTCCGAAACCGGTGTTGACGCCGTAGATGGCATCGCCCGAAGCCAGAAGCCGCGTGACAGTGGCAGCACTGCGCTCGATAAGTGAGCGCGCTTTGGGCGTCAGCTCAACCTTGATGGGCCCGGCAAGGGCCGCCCGCGCATGATCGAGGGAAATGGGTTGATCACCGATGCGGATCATGGGGCGAGCCTTTTCACTGCCGACTGGAAATCATGGGCGATTTTTTCTTCGGCGAAATGGCGGCCGTCCTTCACCACATGCCGCCCGGCCACGAACATGTCTTTTACACATTGATTGCCGGCGGAGAATATCCAGGTGTCCAGCAGATGATCGCCGCTCCGCCCGATGAGCGAGGGATGCCCGTCATCAAGCACCGCAATATCGGCGCGGCAGCCGGGCGCGATGGCGCCCACGGGCTGGTCCATGGCTGTGGCGCCGCCCTTGAGGGCGGCGTCGTAGAGGCTGCGCCCGGTGGACTGGCCGGGACCGCTGGCCAACGCATTGCGCGTCCGGTCGCGCAGGCGCTGGGAATATTCCAGCATGCGTAAATCTTCCGCCGGTGAGACCGAAATATTGCTGTCCGAGCCGATGGCGATGGACCCGCCCGCCTTGAGGAAGCGGGCCGCGGGGAATATGCCATCGCCGAGATTGGCTTCGGTTGTGGGGCACAGCCCGGCGACAGCGCCCGAACCGGCAAGCCGCTGCGTTTCGGTTTCGGTCATATGGGTTGCGTGGATGGCGCACCAGCGCTTTGACACATCGAAGCTGTCGAGCATTAGCTCCACCGGGCGCTTCCCGCACCAGGCCAGGCAATCGTCGACTTCCTTCGTCTGTTCAGCCACGTGAATGTGGATGGGAGAAGCGATGTCGATTTCGCCGATCACGGCCTTCAACAGGTCAACGGTAACGGCCCGGTAACTGTGCGGGCTGATGCCGAGACGGCGGAGCGGGTGGTTAGCGGAAGCTGAATTGAGGGTTCGGTAAATGTCGAGATAGCGGTCGGCGCCGTTGATGAAACGGCGTTGCCCTTGCGCTGGCGGCTGCCCGCCGAAGCCGCCGAAACTGTAGAGTGTCGGCAGCATGGTGATGGCGATGCCGGCCTGCTCGGCGGCGGAGAGGCAACGCAGGCTGAGCTCCGCCGGTTCGTCATAGGGCGTGCCGTCGGGCTGATGGTGGAGATATTGGAACTCGCCCACGACCGAGAACCCGCTTTTCAGCATCTCGACATAGAGCTGCGCCGCCACCGCCTCCAGGTCTTCCGGCGAAAGGCGAAGCGCAAAGCCATACATGGCCTCCCGCCAGGTCCAGAAACTGTCCGCCCCCGGCCCCGCCCGTTCGGCCAGGCCCAGCATGAAACGCTGATGGGCGTGGCAGTGGGCGTTCGGCATGGCGGGGACCGCAGCACCCTGGATATGCTCGCCCGCTTTTGACCTTTGAGTCACCTTTGCCACGTTTCCCCGCGAGTCAATTTCGACCGTCACATCGTCCTTCCACCCGTCAGAAGTAAGCGCTGAGGCGAAATGCAAAATGGTGCTTTTCATATTCGCAAGTATATTGTATATACAACCTTATACAAGTGGTTTTTCATTGATGCTCCTAACCCATCTCAACCTTGCGACCATGAACGGCGGCTACGGCCTGCTCGCCGACGCGACCGTGCATATTGAGGGAGACAGCATCACGTGGGCGGGTCCCCGCGCAGCAGCGCCGAAACTTCCGGCCATCGATTGTGGGGGAAGACTGGTGACGCCAGGGCTGATCGATTGCCATACCCATCTGGTCTATGCCGGCAACCGGGCCAATGAATTCGAGATGCGCCTCAATGGCGCCTCTTACGCCGACATTGCCAAGGCTGGCGGCGGCATCGCCTCGACCGTCAAGGCGACACGCGCGGCTAGCGAGGCGAAGCTTTTGGCCTCTGGTTTGAGTCGGCTCGATACATTGCTGGCGGAAGGCGTCACCACCATCGAAATCAAATCGGGCTATGGCCTTGATGTCGAGACGGAGCTTCGCATGCTCCGGGTTGCGCGGCTATTGGGGAAGGAGCGGCCTGTCGATGTCGTCAGCACCTTTTTGGGGGCGCATACCTTTCCGCCCGAATTCAAGGATCGCCGCAAGGAATATGTGGATCTGGTCTGCAATCAGTCGCTCCCCGCCGCCGCATCGGCTGGCCTGGCGGACGCGGTGGACGGGTTTTGCGAAGGAATTGCTTTTTCCGTGGAAGAGACGGAACGCGTATTCCAGACGGCAAAAGCCTTGGGCCTGCCGGTCAAGCTCCATGCCGAGCAGCTTTCCAATTTGGGTGGAGCTAAGCTTGCGGCCCGGTATGGCGCGCTGTCGGTTGACCATATCGAATATCTCGATGAAGAGGGCGTCGCGGCCATCGCCGCCTCGGGCACGACCGCCGTGCTCCTTCCGGGCGCCTTTTATTACCTCCGGGAGAAACAGCATCCGCCGGTCGCGGCGCTCCGTTCCCGCAACGTTCCCATCGCCGTTGCAACCGACCTCAACCCAGGATCATCGCCTGTTCACTCTTTGCTCTCGGCCATGAACATGGCCTGCGTGTTGTTTGGCCTGACGCCGGAGGAGGCCCTGCTCGGCGTCACCGCCAACGCTGCCCGCGCCCTTGGGCTTAAGGACCGGGGCGTGATCGCACCCGGCATGAAGGCCGACCTGGTCCTTTGGGATGCCGAGCGACCGGGCGACCTTGCCTATCCTCTGGGGTTCAATCCGCTCGCTGCTGTTATCCGCAACGGCGAAGTCGTCCGGGGCTCGCTCCCATGAACGAGGCCCAGCCACTTTACGCGCAGGTCAAGGACCACATCATGGAAAATATCCGCTCCGGCCTCTGGCTGCCGGGCGCGCGGGTTCCCTCCGAGAACGATCTGGTGGAAAGTTTCGGCATCAGCCGCATGACCGCCAACCGGGCGCTTCGCGATTTAACGGCGGAAGGCTACCTCGCCCGCGTTCCCGGCGTCGGCACCTTTGTAAGGGAGCCTCCCGCGCGCTCTAGTCTGGTGGAGCTCCGCAATATCGCCGAGGAGATCGAGGCCCGTGGCCACCGGCATTCCTCGCGCATCGAAAAGCGCGGTGAAGTTGCGGCGAGTCCAAGGCTTGCGGAGGAATTTGAGATGAAGGAGGGCCAGCGGCTCTTCCACATCGTCATCGTGCATGCGGAAAACGATGCGCCCGTGCAGATCGAGGACCGTTACGTGAACCCCTTCGTCGCGCCGAATTTTCTGATCCAGACTTTTGGCAAGACGACGCCCACCGCCTATCTTCTCGCCTCTGTTCCCGTCGATGAACTTGAGCACACGGTCGAGGCCGTCATGCCGGCCTCGGAACATCAGGCGCTTCTCGGCATCGGGGCCGTCGAACCCTGCCTCGTGCTGCACCGGCGCTCATGGAGCCGTGGCCATGTGGTGACCGTTGCCACCCTGACTTATCCCGCCAGCCGCTACGCGCTCTACAGCCGCTACAAGACAAGCGCGCTGGGCACGATCACGCAGTGAGGATCAGCGACGATATGACCCTGCCCTTCCCCCTTGCGGGGGAAGGTGGATCGCGCCGCAGGCGCGAGACGGATGAGGGGGCTCTCTCAGCCTGTACTGGCGTATATCGCGCTGACTGGACCGCCCCCCATCCGGCGCTTCGCGCCACCTTCCCCCGCGAGGGGGGAAGGGAGTTTTGATAAGGACCTTCACATGAACACACGCCGCGATAACAGCCGGAACATCAAGTCACCGGTGGGGAGTGAAATATCGGCCAAATCCTGGTTGACCGAAGCACCGCTCCGTATGCTGATGAATAATCTCGATCCCGGCGTTGCCGAGCGGCCCGAGGAACTTGTGGTCTACGGCGGCATTGGCCGTGCCGCGCGCAATTGGGAAGCCTTCGACCGTATCGTGGCCTCGCTTCGCGCGCTTGAGGAAGATGAAACGTTGTTGGTGCAATCGGGAAAACCGGTGGGGATTTTCCGCACCCACAAGGATGCGCCCCGCGTCCTCATCGCCAACTCCAATCTGGTGTCGCACTGGGGCACCTGGGACCATTTCAACGAACTCGATAAAAAGGGCTTGATGATGTACGGCCAGATGACGGCGGGTTCATGGATTTATATCGGCACGCAAGGCATCGTCCAGGGGACTTACGAGACCTTTGCCGAAGTGGGCCGCAAGCATTACGGCGGCAAGCTGAAGGGCAAATGGTTCTTGACGGCGGGCCTTGGCGGCATGGGCGGCGCGCAGCCCCTCGCCGCCACCATGGCCGGCGCCTCGATGATCGCCATTGAATGCCAGCCCTCCCGCATTGAGATGCGGCTCAAGACCCGCTATCTCGACACGCAGGCCAGGACAATCGATGAAGCCCTTGAAATTATCGACCGTTCCCACAAGCAGGGAAAACCGATTTCCGTGGGCCTTCTCGGCAATGCGGCGGAGCTGTTGCCGGAGTTTGTCAAGCGCGGCATCAAGCCAGATGCAGTGACCGACCAGACTTCGGCGCACGACCCCGTCAACGGTTATTTGCCCGCGGGTTGGACACTTGCGCAGTGGGAGGAAAAGCGCGTTTCCGATCCCCAATCGGTCAAGCGAGCCGGCATGGCGTCGATGAAAGTCCATGTGCAGGCCATGCTCGACTTTCATCACATGGGCGTGCCCACCCTCGACTATGGCAACAACATCCGCCAAATGGCGCTGGAAATGGGACTGAAGAATGCGTTCGAATTCCCCGGTTTCGTTCCCGCCTACATTCGCCCGCTTTTCTGCCGGGGCATCGGCCCCTTTCGCTGGGCGGCGCTTTCGGGCAACCCGCAGGATATTTACAAGACCGACCAGCGCGTCAAGGAGCTGATCCCCGATGATCCGCACTTGCACAACTGGCTCGATATGGCGCGCGAGCGCATCGCCTTTCAGGGCCTGCCGGCGCGCATCTGTTGGGTGGGCCTTGGCCAACGCCATCGCCTGGGCCTGGCCTTCAACGAAATGGTGAGGAATGGCGAAGTCGATGCCCCCATCGTCATTGGGCGCGATCATCTTGATTCAGGGTCGGTTGCCTCGCCCAACCGGGAAACGGAAGCCATGCTCGATGGCTCCGATGCCGTATCCGACTGGCCGCTGCTCAACGCGCTCCTGAACACGGCGAGCGGCGCCACCTGGGTCTCCATTCACCATGGCGGGGGCGTCGGCATTGGCTATTCGCAACACGCCGGCATGGTGATCGTGGCCGACGGCACCGAGGATGCGGCGCGGAGGCTTGAGCGTGTACTGTGGAACGATCCCGCCAGCGGCGTCATGCGCCACGCCGATGCGGGCTATGACATCGCTGTTGCCTACGCGAAGGAACAGGGATTGAAGTTGCCGGGAATAACATTGTAAGCCCAAAAAAGTCGAGGCCCGTTTCCGGACCTCGTTTCGTGAATGCATATCAAACGATCAGCCCTTCGAAGTATCCTCGGCTTGCTTCATCTCCATGAGGCATTCTTCCATATTGGCGGCAGCCATAAGTTCCTTGGCCTTGGTCATGTGTCCCATAGCCGCTTCCTTCTTGGCCGCGTCGGTCATCGCGTCGATATTGGTCATCATCTTCGTCATGGTGGCTTCGTCACATACCATGTCTTGCGCGAAGGCCGGAGCGATCATCATAACGCCGAACGTCGCCGCGAGAAGGGTGGATTTCAACATATTGTACTCCCTAGGGTTTTGGGGTGGGTGATTATTTACCGCCCGTATTGAAACGGGCAACTTTCCATATCGTTCCATTTCGTTTTTTTCACATCACGAATTCGTGAAGAACAGCGGGCGCCGGAGAAATGCCCATTTCAGACCGACCAGCCGCCGTCGATGACGAAGGTCTGGCCCGTGACGAAGGCCGACTCATCGCTCGCCAGATAAACCACGAGGCTGGCGATCTCGGAGGCATTTGCCATGCGCCCCATGGGCTGGCGGGCGATGAAGGCGGCCTTGGCCGTTTCGAAATCGCCTTGCGCCTTCATCCGCTCGATGAGCGATGGGCTTTCGACCGTGCCGGGGCACACCGCGTTTACCCGTATGCCCTTGGCCGTAAAGTCGGCGGCGAGCGCCTTGGTCATGCCGATGACGGCGGCTTTGGTGGCGCTGTAGACGAAACGGTTGGCGACGCCTTTGATCGAGGAGGCAGCCGAGGCCATGTTGATGATGGTGCCGTTGCCGCGCGCCAGCCACCCGGGCATGAAGGCCTTCATCATGCGGAAATGCGCCTTGACGTTGAGATCGAAGGAAAAGTCCCAGGCCTTCTCGTCGGTTTCCATGATGGTGCCCGCGTGCACGTAGCCCGAGCAGTTGAACAGGATGTCGGGCGTTCCCACCCGTTCGGCCGCGGCGTTCACGTGATCCTGCTTCAACACGTCGAGCAGAAAAGTTTCGATTCCCGGTTGCTCCTTCTCCAGCGAGTGAAGCAAATCCTGGCGGATGTCGGTGGCCCATACCCTGGCCCCCTCCTGGGCCATGGCGATGGCGCTTGCCCGCCCGATGCCCTGGGCCGCCGCCGTTACGATCGCCGTCTTGCCCGTCAAACGCCCAGCCATGGGCTCACCTTTCCCGATCTGAACCTGTCCGCAAGGCGCGATGCAGCGAGCCAAAGCGCAAGCGGTATTGTTTTGGCGTCAAGCCGGTCTTGCGCCGGAACAGGCGGCCGAAGAAACTTGTGTCTTCATATCCAACTTCGCCGGCAACGGCCGCGATGGCTAGATCGCCCATTTCCAGAATCTGCTTGGCTTCCTCGAGCCGAAGTACCTGGACATAGTCAAGCGGCGTCATGCCCGTCGCCGCGCGAAAGCGCCGGATGAAGGAGCGTTCGGGAAGGCCCGACAATTCGACCATGGCCGACACCGGCGAGGGCGCCTTGTAGTTAAACGCCACCCACTCCTGACATTTGTTGATGGCCCTGTCGCCAGTCTGCCGGAAATTCCCCAGCAAGGCGAAGGGCTGCTGGCCCATATCATGCCATTGCAGCATGTGGACGCGGGCCACCTCCATCGCCTCCTTCAGCCCGACGAACCGCGCGATGAGAAACAGCGCCAGATCCTGCCAGCTCGATCCGCCCCCCGCCATGACGATGCGCTGCGCCTCGCCGCTCAGCACCAGCGACTGGTTCAGCCGCACTTTTACCCCCGGGTAATTGTTGGTGAGCGTCTTCACATAGCCCCAATGGATGGTCGCCTCGCGATTGTCCAAAAATCCCGCCTCGCCCAGCAGCACGGCGCCTGCACAGGCGCTGGCCAGCATGGCCCCATCGGCATGCACGCGCTTTAGCCAGTCTGCCTCGGCATCATACTGGCCGGCCACGCTGTCGCCCGGGTTGACGAAGAAGTCGGGGATGCAAACGATGTCTGGCCGGGGACAATCGGCGAGACTGAAATCCGGCTTGATCCAGATGCCGTTGGCCGCCTGGAAACCGCTTCCATCGCCCGCCACCACATAGGGCCGCATCCGCGCTTCGCCCGCTACGCCCTGGGTGATGAAGCTGAAATCGCGGCCGGGCGCGGAGAACAGGTCGAACATGCCGTAAAGCGCCGAGGCCGTGACCTCGCGCGCCGCAAGGATCGCCACGTTCAACTGTTTTTCCGGCTCCGCCATGGCAGAAATGACCGCCTCCCAGCATTTTCCACTTTAGGTCGCGAAACCATCCGGCGCTAGATGGGACGGGAACACGGAGGATAGACCATGACGATCCAGGAATTCCGCGCAACGCTTCAGGGCGAACTGCTTGAACCCTCAAGCGAGGCCTACGAGTCCGCCCGCGTGGTGTGGAACGGCATGATTGACCGGCGCCCGGCTCTCATTGCCCGCTGCCGCAATGCCGCCGACGTTACAGCGACGGTGAATTTCGCCCGCGACAACAGTCTTGCCATCGCCATTCGCTCTGGCGGCCACAATGTTGCAGGCTACGCCGTGTGCGACGGCGGCCTGATGATCGACATGGCGCCGATGAACGGTGTGCGGGTGATGCCGGGACTGGACCGCGCTATCGTCGAAGGTGGCGCCCTGTGGAGCGATGTCGATGCCGCCACCACGCCGCTTG
>JBGTNZ010000246.1:0-4459 GCA_041742805.1 Aestuariivirga sp. | reverse complement strand
GTCCTGGCCCCCTCCCGCCTCATTGGTCAGCACACTGAGCGGCGTTTTGAGCGCGTGGGCGAGATTGCCCACCTGCGTGCGGGCGCGCTCGATGATTTCGGAATTGGACTGGATGAGGAGGTTGAGCTCGTCGGCCACGGGCTGGATTTCGGACGCGAACGCCCCGTCGAGGCGCTCGGCCTCGCCTTCGCGGATCGCGGTGAGGCGCTCCTGCATTTTTCGCAAGGGTTTCAAGCCGAATTTCACTTGAATGAAAACCGCGGCCAGAAGCCCCACGCCCAAGGCCGCCAGAATCGCAAACAGCGTATTGCGAAACGCGCCGATCTCCTGCTTCAGCTCATCGAAATTACCCGCCACCAGGAAGGAAAACGTGTCATCGCTGCCCGGCAGTTTGAAAGCTTGCTCGATGGCGCGGAGCCTGACGCCGTTGCTGTCGTTGGAATAAAAACTGATGGTGCCATCGGCCGCGCGCGAGGCAAACCGCGTGGTATCGAGCTTGAGCCGCTGTTCCAGCAAGGATTCGGAAGCGAGATCGGGAAGGCCGCGGCCCGGCGGCGGCTCCACCTGCCAATACCAGCCGGAGAGCGGCAGGGTGAAGCGGGTATCGGCGAGTTGCTGGGAAAGAATGGGCCCGCCATCCGCGCCAACCTCGACATTGGCGAGAAGGCCGTCAAGCACGGCCCGGAGCCTCGCATCGAAATTGCGCTCAAGTGCTGCTTGAAATAATCCCGCCAGCAGCAGCGCCGCCGAAACCAGCAACACGATGCTGACGGCCGCCGAGGACAGGATGAGCCGGAGGGAAAGGGAGCGCCATTCCGGCTGAATAAATTTGAATCGGAGTTTTACCGGCGAGTCTTTCATATTCCCGTCATCCCGGCGAAAGCCGGGATCCACGCTCAACACGGCACTACTCTCTCAGTATCTTCAGCGTTGAAACATGGATCCCGGCTTTCGCCGGGATGACGGATGGTGAGAGCCACGCATCCCAAGAAACTACTCCCTATCCCGCATTGTCCGGCTCGGACACGCAATAGCCCATGCCGCGGATGGTGTGCAGGATGTCGATGCCGAGCTTTTTGCGCAAGCGGCCCACAAACACTTCAATCGTGTTGGAGTCGCGATCGAAGTCCTGATCGTAGAGATGCTCGACGAGCTCGGTGCGCGAGACGACCTTGTTCTTGTGATGCATCAAATAGGAGAGCAGCCGGAATTCGAGCGAGGTGAGCTTGATTGCCGTGCCATTGATGGTGACGCGGGCACTCTTGGTGTCGAGCAGCAGCGGCCCGCAGGCTAGCTCGCTCGTCGCGTGCCCGGCACTCCGGCGCAGCAGCGCGCGAATCCGCGCCAGCACTTCTTCCATGTGAAAGGGCTTCGCCACATAATCGTCAGCACCCGCATCGAAGCCCGCCACCTTGTCGCTCCAGCGGTCACGCGCGGTTAAGATCAGCACCGGCATTTTCTTGCCCGCGCGCCGCCACTTTTCAAGAACGCTCACGCCATCGAGAACCGGCAGGCCGAGGTCGAGGATCACGCCGTCATAGGGTTCCGTATCGCCGAGGAAGTGCCCCTCTTCGCCGTCCGCCGCCTTGTCGACGACATAGCCCGCGTCCTGAAGGGCTGAAACCAGTTGCCGGTTGAGATCGGGATCGTCCTCGACAACGAGAAGGCGCATGTCAAAATCCTGAGGTAAGCCGTTAACAGATTATTGCGATACGGCCCCCGTGACCGCGTCGACGCGAATCTGCCTTATCGTATTACCTTGTTTCAGCTTGACATTATAGTGCCCGCCCTTGAGCCTCACGCCCAGCGCCTTGGCATTTGGCGCTATCATCATGGCGCGGTTCAAGGCGAGCGAGGGCGGAATGACCCTGATCGCCGGAGCGCGGACAACCGGGGCCTTGAGCACCGGCCCATTCATGATTTTCGGCGCATAGTTGGAGCGCATTTTCACCTGCGCGGACGCATCCACCGCCCCAAACACGGAGGCGGCGGCGATCACGGCGGCTAAAAGCACGTTGCGCATCAACTAATTATCCTTTTCTCGTTCCGTTCTACGCCCAGCTAGCTGAACTGGGGATGAATGCCGGAAATCCGCCCTGGCGGTCATTAGGCTAAGTGGTCTCTTGCCGCGTTGATTCAATGTTGCATCGCACTTTGCAGAGAATCGTATCCGGGATGAACGCCGGATGAACCAGGATGTAACCGCGAGTTCAGAGGGCATCAGCTATGTGATGCGACGGGCTGGTTAGAGTGAGGATCACATGAGCAAGACGTTTATTTTGGCGGCGGCTTTCGCAGCCGTTATGGCGGGCACGGCGCTGCCGTCGCAAGCCGATGATTTGGCGGCGATTCAAATCGCCAGCCAGAAATACCACGGCGGCGGTTCGTATCCCTACCCCGATTATGACGACCACGACGAGGACTACGACGAGCGGATCAGTTGCCGGGAAGGCCGCCGTGAAGTTCGCCGTGCTGGCTTTCGCGAGGTGCGGCCTGTCCGCTGCTCCGGCAGTATTTACCGCTACTACGGTGTCCGCAGGGGTCACAACTGGACCGTTCGCGTGGACGCATGGTCCGGCCGAATCGTGAGCGCAAGACCGGTTCGCTATTACTGAGTTGGTGGTGTCTGCAAGCATAAGGGTCCGGCAGCTGCAAAGTTGCCGGACCCTTGCGGCGGCAGTAAGCGGCCCTTGGCCTTGTCCGGAGGCGCGTACGGTTCCGCATTTCAGGCCGCCCCCTCCCGCGGGCGATGATCATGTTGACTCTAATAGATAACCGGTTAGCTTTGGCTTCGGGGAATATTGACGGGGCATTCTCATGCTAATCCATCGCTACGCGGTTTTTGCAACATTGTGTTTGGCCGGCTTTGCTTGCGCCATGGGGAAGGCGGCGGCAGATATCGACTACTACAAGAGTACCCCGACATATGAGATGGACACGCAGGAATGCAGTGATGAGGATGCCGGCGACCGGCAAGTCTCCTGCAAATATATAGAGATTGGCACCATTGATGGCTATCTGTCAGAAAAAGAGAGAAAAAATCCCAAGTGGCCGGCACTTGAAAAATATTGGAACAATACATCCCGCTATCTGAAATTCACCGGTTTAGCCTGCGCCCGCCACACACTCGAATCGGAAGCCGAGAAAATCGCGATGGACAGGGCTCAGAACCTCGTGTCTTCGTTGACTGAACATTTTGAGGAAAGGAATTTCACTGGCTCACTGAAGCATGCGGGTTATCGAAAAGGCCACTACGGGTGGAAATGCAAGTCCACCGCAAACACTTCGGCAAACTCGACCCCGGTTACAACCGATAACTCTGCCGAAAACAACCAAGACGCGGCCGCTGAGGAACAAGCGCGGATAGAAGAGGAAGCGGCGGAGGAGCAGGCGCGTGCCGATGCGGCGGCGGCCGAGGAGCAAGCGCTTGCGGAAGCGGAGGCGCGCCGGACATTGGCGACCTTTATCCTCCACAATGAGGATCGATATCGATTGGGTATCGAATTCACCTCGCAAACCCGAAGAAACCACGCGTGGCCTGGAGGCAATCAACAATATAATCTCGCCGGGACCGAGACCTATGCTCTCAATTGCAGAGTAGGGGAGAAGATATGCTTCGGGGCCTGGCGCGACCACCAAACCATTTATTGGGGTGCTGGCCGTGGCAATGAAGGTTGCGCGAGTTGCTGCATTACCTGTGGGGGCACATTTGAAACGACCCTGACCGACGGAGGGCCGGACTCCTACCCATCCAATGGTTCAGGAAACGCGGCCGAGAACTTTGCCAATATCCTTGGCGCGGTTGGCACGCTGCTTAACGGAGTTAACGGAGTTAATGGCTCCACAGGCGGAACGGTTCAGTCCGCTCCCACCTACACCCGGAGGCCTCCGAAACGGCAAAGCGATATCTCCGGCACCGATTGAGGGAATGCCGCATCACCGGCTCTTCCCGCCATGGCCGTGCGCCTTGGGGTTGATGGATTCGCCCTCGCGTATCTTCTGGCGCTCGGCTGGGGTTAAATTGCGTGGGCGGAATCCCGGCAGGATGGCTTTCCATGCCGCGCCCATCGCAACAGCGGCGAGGCCGGCCACGAATGTGGGGCTGCTGAAGCTCCAGTAGAGGGCGAACGCCGCCACTCCCAACAGGAGAGCGGCGGCAAGCCAGAGCCAGCGCATCACTTCACCGGAGCGGTCGCGACGCCATGCCGGATGAAAGCGCCCATCAGCGCCGTCACTACGAGTTGCACGGTCGCTCCGATATCGGCATCGCCCACCAGAAAGGCGGCGACAGCGCCGATCACGGTCACGCCGGTTAAAATATAAGTCTTGTAGCCAGAGAACATGCTTCACCTCGTGAGTTGAAATGCCCGATGCCGACGGGCGGCGGCCCCTCCTCACCGTCACCCCAGCGAAAGCTGGGGTCCAGCTTAAGGGAAGCGGGATTCCGGCTTTCGCCGGA
>JBGTNZ010000245.1:0-3571 GCA_041742805.1 Aestuariivirga sp. | reverse complement strand
GCGATTGAGCGCCAGGACCTGGCGCTCTCCGATCTCGTGGCGAGCGAAGGCCGCGCTATCGTCCTTGCACTGAACAAATGGGATCTTGTCGAAGACAAGGAGAAACTGCTGCGGCAGGTCAAAAGCGATCTTGAGGATGTTCTGCCGGAAATTCGCGGCGTGCCTGTGGTGACGCTTTCAGCCAAACAGGAACGGGGCGTCGACAAGCTGATGAAAGCGGTGTTCGGCGCCATGGACAAATGGAACAGCCGCATCCCAACCTCGCAACTCAACCGCTGGCTTGAATCTGCGCTGGAGCGCAACCCCCCGCCAGCACCTTCGGGCCGCCGCATCAAAATCCGCTATGCGACCCAGCCCAACGCCCGCCCACCAACTTTCGCGATCTTCGGCAACCAGTTATCGAAGCTCCCTGAAAGCTATATCCGCTACCTGATGAACGGCCTCCGCAAGGATTTCGAACTCTGGGGCGTCCCCCTCCGCTTCAGTTTGCGAGGAGGGAAGAACCCGTATGAGAAGTGATCACTTAAATTCTCATCATGCCCGCACTTGATGCGGGCATCCTCTTCGCCGGAAGGGAAGATGCCCGGATCAAGTCCGGGCATGATGAGAACCAGGAGTGTATTTGTACATCGCACCATTGTTGGTGAAGGAAGGAACGCACATGGGCACGATTTGCGCGGCCACATCCTCCGGCGTGGGCAATATCGCCGGGTCCTCCCCCGGCATGGCGGCGGCGCGCATTCGGGTTCGGGTTGCACCGGGGTTGAAGCAGTTGGCACGAGCTTTTGTTGTAGCAATTTCGGCGGCGTAGGTTTTGACCAAAGCTTCAAGCGCCGCCTTCGATATCGAATAGGGCCCCCAATAGGCGGGGCATGACTGCGCAGCACCCGAGGTCAGGAACACGGCACGGCCCGCGTCCGAGGCCCGCAACAGGGGGTCGAGCGAGCGAATGAGCCGCCAATTGGCGGTGAGATTGACCGCCATCACCTCATCCCAAACCTTCTGGTCGACATGGGCGAGCGGTGTGAGCTTTCCGAGCACGCCGGCGTTGGCCACCAAAACATCGAGCCTCTTCCAGCGCTCGAAAAGTGCCGCGCCGAGGCGGTCAAGGGCGGCAAAATCCTTCAGATCGGCGGGCACCAGCGTAGCTGCGCCGCCGAGCTTCCTGATCTCGTCGTCAAGCTCTTCAAGTCCGCCCTGGGTTCGCGCCAGCGCTACGACATGAGCGCCTTCTTTTGCCAAGGCAAGCGCGGCAGCCCTGCCAATGCCGCGCGAGGCGCCGGTTACCACCGCGACGCGGTTCGCCAGAAGCCCGGCCATGGCGGCTAGCCGGCCTCGGCCAAAAGGGAAAGCTGCTGTTTGCCGCGCTCACCGGTCAAATCCGTGAGCGGGGTCGGATAATCGCCGGTGAAGCAGTGATCGGTGAATTGCGGACGGCGCGGGTCGCGGCGCTCGCAGCCCATGGATTTGTAGATGCCATCGACGGAAAGAAACGCCAGCGAAGCAACCCCAATGAAGATGCGCATCTCGTCCAGCGTGTGGGTGGCGGCGAGCAGGAATTTCTGTTCTGGCGTGTCGATGCCGTAGAAATCAGGATGGGCGATCGGCGGGCTGGAAATCCGCATGTGAACTTCCGCGGCGCCCGCCTCATACATCATCTGCACGATCTTCACCGAGGTGGTGCCGCGCACAATTGAATCATCGATCAGCACGACGCGCTTGCCTGCCACCACGGCGCGATTGGCATTGTGCTTGAGCTTGACGCCAAGCGAGCGGATGGTTTGCGTGGGCTCGATGAAGGTGCGGCCCACATAGTGATTGCGGATGATGCCGAGTTCGAAGGGAATTCCGGTTTGCTGCGCGAAACCCAAGGCGGCGGGGACGCCGGAGTCAGGGATTGGCACTACGACATCGGCGCTGACCGGCGATTCAATCGCCAGCTGCCGGCCCATGGCTTTCCGCACTTCGTAGATTGAGCGGCCGCCGAGCATGGAGTCAGGTCTGGAGAAATAGACGTATTCGAAAATGCAGGGCCGTGCTTGCTGTTTGGGGAAGGGCCGGTGCGATGCGACGCCGTCTTCCGAAATCACCACGACTTCGCCGTTTTCGATTTCGCGAATGAACGTGGCTCCGATGATGTCGAGAGCGCAAGTTTCCGAGCACAGGATGTAGGCGCCGTTGAGCTTGCCGAGAATGAGCGGGCGTATTCCCAATGGATCGCGGGCGCCGATCAGTTTCTTGTTGGTGAGCGCCACCAGCGCATAGGCGCCCTCGAGCGCCCGGAGCGCATCGATATAACGCTCGACCATGCGGGCCTTCTGCGATTTGGCCACGAGATGCAGGATCACTTCGGTGTCGGAAGTCGATTGGCAGATGCACCCTTGGGCAATGAGTTCGCGCCGCAGCGTCAGGCCGTTGGTGATGTTGCCATTGTGGGCGACGGCGAGGCCACCGACCGCCAGTTCGGCGAAAAGCGGCTGCACATTGCGCAGGATCGTCTCGCCGGTTGTCGAATAACGGACATGGCCCAGCGCCATGCTGCCCTTGAGGCGATCTATGGTTTTGCTGTTGGAGAAATGATCGCCGACGAGGCCCAAACGCCGCTCAGTCTGGAAGCGTTCGCCATCGAAGGAAACCATGCCGGCCGCCTCCTGGCCGCGATGCTGGAGGGCGTGCAGGCCGAGTGCGGTTAGCGTGGCCGCGTCGGGATGGCCGAAAATACCGAAGACGCCGCATTCCTCGCGCAGGCGATCCGCTTCGAGATCGAAATCGACGCCGCCGTTCATTGAGTTTCGCCCTGCCCAAAGGCGGGTTGCTGTGGCGCTGGCTCGCCGGTTCCCTGGATGAGATTGTCGAGGCCTTGGGTCGTGTTGTTCTGGTAAGGCGGCTCGGTGGAGGGCGTTTGTTCCGGGTTCCGGGCGAGCGCGGTGTTGGTCAGCGTTTCGGCGATGTCGGGCGGCATGAAGGCCAGCAGTTTTTCACCGACCTTCTGAATGATGGGCAGGCTCTTGGCATCGCGCACCCAGACTTCCTGCTTGTCGTAGGGCAGCAGCCAACCGTAAAATAGATAGGCGATCGCAACCAGCACGAGGCCCCGCGCGAGGCCATAGAGAAATCCGAGGGTCCGGTCGAAGGCGCCAGCCGAGCTATCCACCACGAGGTCGGCGATCTTGACGGTGATCACCGACACGACGATCAACACGACGAGGAACGCCACCGCGGCCACTATGATCTGGGCGATGATGGGCTTGTCGACATAGGGTAATACCAGGTCGATGAGGTTTTGCTGCCGGTAGGCGAAATAGGCGGCCAGCGCGGCAAGGCCCCAGGCCAAAAGCGATAAAACTTCGCGGGTGAAGCCGCGCATGAGCGAGAGCACGCCGGAGATCAGCATGATGCCGATCAGAATGAGGTCGAGGAGTTGAAATCCCATGAGCCGTTCCCATGCTTGCCAAGCGGACCATATAGGCGGGTTTGCCGCCGCCTTCTAGGCGATTCGTCGCTGGCCTTTATCCTGCGAAGCGCTCCAGGCCACCAGATCCATGATGGTCTCGAGAGACTTGATCCTGAG